>NZ_JBVIHJ010000009.1:72156-300660 GCF_055570355.1 Streptomyces sp. NPDC031225
ACTCAAGTCGACCATCAACACCATGGTCGACCAGCTCTCCGCCTTCGCCGACGAGGTCACCCGCGTCGCCCGCGAGGTCGGCACCGAGGGCAACCTCGGCGGCCGGGCCCAGGTGCGAGGCGTCTCCGGGGTCTGGAAGGACCTCACCGACAACGTCAACTTCATGGCCGACAACCTGACGTCGCAGGTCCGCAACATCGCGCTGGTGTCGACGGCGGTCGCCCAGGGCGACCTCGGCAAGAAGATCACGGTGGAGGCGAAGGGCGAGATCCTGGAGCTCAAGTCGACCATCAACACCATGGTCGACCAGCTCTCCGCCTTCGCCGACGAGGTCACCCGCGTCGCCCGCGAGGTCGGCACCGAGGGCAACCTGGGCGGTCAGGCGCAGGTGCGCGGGGTCAGCGGGGTCTGGAAGGACCTGACGGACAACGTCAACTTCATGGCCCTGAACCTGACTTCGCAGGTGCGGAACATCGCCCAGGTGACCACCGCCGTCGCCAACGGCGACCTCTCCAAGAAGATCACGGTCGACGCCCGCGGCGAGATCCTGGAGCTGAAGGACACCGTCAACACGATGGTGGAGCAGCTGCGGGCCTTCGCCGACGAGGTGACCCGGGTGGCCCGCGAGGTCGGTACCGACGGCCGGCTGGGCGGGCGGGCCCAGGTGCTGGGCGTCTCCGGCGTCTGGCGGGACCTGACGGACAACGTCAACTACATGGCGGACAACCTGACTTCGCAGGTGCGGAACATCGCCCAGGTGACCACCGCCGTGGCCAACGGCGACCTGTCCAAGAAGATCGACGTGGACGCGCGCGGCGAGATCCTGGAGCTGAAGACCGCCATCAACACCATGGTCGACACGCTCTCCTCGTTCTCCTCCGAGGTCACCCGGGTGGCCCGCGAGGTGGGGTCCGAAGGCCAACTCGGCGGCCAGGCACGGGTCGAGGGCGTCTACGGCACCTGGAAACGGCTCACGACCAACGTGAACGAACTGGCGTCCAACCTGACCACCCAGGTCCGGGCGATCGCCGAGGTCGCCTCCGCGGTGGCGCAGGGCGACATGTCGCGCGCCATCACCGTGGAGACCCAGGGCGAGGTCACCGAGCTCAAGGACAACATCAACCTGATGGTGGCCAACCTCCGCGAGACGACCCGGGCGAAGGACTGGCTGGAGTCGAACCTCGCTCGCCTGGCCGCCCTGATGCAGGGCCACCGGGACCTGATGGAGGTCGCCGACCTGATCCTGCGCGAGCTGACCCCGCTGGTCAACGCCCAGTACGGGGCGTTCTTCCTGGCCGATCCGGACGAGGACGGCACCTCACTGCACACCCCCGTTCCCGCGAAAGGCCTCGCGTTCATCGCGGGCTACGGCTCGGCGCAGGGCGCGACCGTCGACACCGGCGGCATGCCGGTGCACGGCCTGGTGCGGCAGGCGGCCCGCGAGAAGAAGCGGATCCTGGTGGAGGAGGCCCCGCCGGACTACATCAAGATCAACAGCGGGCTCGGGGAGGCGGCCCCGGCCAGCGTCGTCATCATCCCGATCCTCTTCGAGGACAAGCTCCTCGGCGTGATCGAGCTGGCGTCCTTCTCCCGCTTCTCCGACGTCCACCTGGCCTTCTTCGACCAGTTCGTGAACACCATCGGCGTCGCCATCAACACCATCATCGCCAACTCCCGCACCGAGTCCCTGCTCGGCGAGTCCCAGCGCCTGGCCCGGCAGCTCCAGGAGCGCTCGGACGAACTCCAGGAACAGCAGGCGGAGTTGCAGCGCTCCAACGCCGAACTGGAGGAGAAGGCGGCCCTCCTGGCCACGTCGTCCCAGTACAAGTCGGAGTTCCTGGCGAACATGTCGCACGAACTGCGCACCCCGCTGAACTCCCTGCTGATCCTGGCCAGGCTGCTCTCCGACAACCAGGACGGCCATCTCTCCGACCAGGAGGTCCAGTTCGCGACGACGATCCACCGGTCGGGCTCCGACCTCCTGCAACTCATCAACGACATCCTCGACCTGTCGAAGATCGAGGCAGGCCGGATGGACGTACGGCCCAAGAAGCTGCCGCTCATCAAGCTGCTCGACTACGTCCACGCCACCTTCCGGCCGCTCACCCTGGACCGTGGGCTCGCCTTCGAGGTGGCGGTCGGCGAGGACGTGCCGCGCGAGATGTACTCGGACGAGCAGCGCCTCCAGCAGATCCTGCGCAACCTCCTCTCCAACGCGATCAAGTTCACCGCGACGGGCCGGGTGGAGCTGCGGGTGAACCGCTTCCACGACCCCGAGCGCCGGTTCGTCCGCGACAACGACGAGGTCATCGCGTTCGCCGTCAGCGACACCGGCATCGGCATCGCGCGGGAGAAACTCCCGGTGATCTTCGAGGCGTTCCAGCAGGCCGACGGCACGACCAACCGCAAGTACGGCGGCACCGGGCTCGGTCTGTCCATCAGCCGGGAGATCGCGGGCCTGCTGGGCGGCCGTATCGTCGCCGAGAGCGAACCCGGCAAGGGCTCGACCTTCACGCTCTACGTCCCCGTCGTCAGCCCCGGCCACCCGGCGACCGGCCCGGCCACCGAGGACCACCTCCTGCCGGCCCCCGAGGACCTGTCCACCGAGTCCTACCCGACCGCCCACGACGCCGAGGACTCGTGGCCCGCGCCCACCAGGCTAGAGGCGTGGAAGGCGGGGCGGGCGGGGCAGGTGCTCTCCGGGCGGCGGGTGCTGATCGTCGACGACGACATCCGCAACGTCTTCGCCCTCACCCATGTGCTGGGCCGGGTCGGCATGCCGGTCCTGTACGCGGAGAACGGCCGCGAGGGCATAGAGACCCTGGAGCGCAACCCGGACGTGGAACTCGTCCTGATGGACATCATGATGCCGGAGATGGACGGCTACGAGACCATCGCCGCCATCCGTCGCACCCCGCGCTGGACCGGTCTGCCCATCGTCGCCCTCACCGCGAAGGCGATGCCCGGGGACCGTGAGAAGTCGATCGCGCGCGGCGCCAACGACTACGTGCCCAAGCCCGTGGACGTCGACCAGTTGCTGACCGTCGTCTGCGCGCTCCTGGACCCCGAGGGTCCGGAGGCGGAGGAACCGGCCGAGGCCGAGGAAGCGGTGGTCCCGCCCGCGGACGACTGAATGAGGCAGCCAGATGAGCGCTGAGGCAACGACCGACGACAGTGCGGGCATCCTCCTGGTCGACGACATGGAGGACAACCTGATCGCACTGGAGGCCGTCCTGGGGTCCCTCAACGAACCGCTGGTCCGCGCCCGTTCGGGCGAGGAGGCGATGAAGGCGCTGCTGCGGCGCCCGTTCGCCCTGGTCCTCCTGGACGTCCGCATGCCGGGCATGGACGGCTTCGAGACGGCGGCGAACATCAAACGCCTGGACCAGACGAAGGACGTCCCGATCATCTTCCTCACGGGCACGGAGGACGAACCCGGCTACGCCTTCCGCGGCTACGCGACCGGCGCGGCGGACTACGTGACCAAGCCGTTCGACCCGTGGGTGCTGCGCGCGAAGGTGAGCGTCTTCCTGGAACTGCACAGGAAGAAGCAGCAGTTGGAGCGGCTGCTGGCACGCCAACGGGCCGACTACGAGGAGGTGACCAAGCGCCTGACCGCACTGGAGGACGAGTTGACGGAACCCCAGCGCGCCCAGGTGAGGGAACTCCGGCTCCTTCTGGAGAAGCGCTGACTGTGTGCTTTCAGGGGCGCGGGGCTGTGTCGATATGCGGCTCCGCCGCGTGGCGCGACAAGCCACGACGAGCCGCAAGCCGCCAAGCAGTCCCTCGCCACCCCTCCGCTGACGCGCTACGCCTCGCGAGAGCCCGCGTACATCTCGTCGATGAGCCCCTTGTACTCCCGCTCCACGACAGGCCGCTTCAGCTTGAGGCTCGGCGTGATCTCACCGTGCTCGATGTCCAGGTCCCTCGGCAGCAGCCGGAACTTCTTGATGGTCTGCCAGCGCTGCAGCCCCTCGTTGAGCTCCTTCACATAGCCCTCGACCATGGCCACGGTCACCGGCGCGGCGACGACCTCGGCGTACGGCTTGCCCTCGAGCCCGTTCTCCTTGGCCCACTCCAGGATGGACACCTCGTCCAGCGCGATGAGAGCCGTGCAGAAGTTCCGGTCCGCCCCGTGCACCAGGATGTTGGACACGTACGGGCACACCGCCTTGAACTGCCCCTCGACCTCGGCGGGCGCGATGTACTTGCCGCCGGACGTTTTGATGAGGTCCTTCTTGCGGTCGGTGATCCGCAGATACCCGTCGGGCGACAGCTCACCGATGTCCCCGGTGTGGAACCACCCGTCGGCCTCCAGCACCTCGGCCGTCTTCTCCGGCAGCCCGTGGTAGCCCTCCATGATGCCGGGCCCGCGCAGCAGGATCTCGCCGTCGTCGGCGATCCTGACCTCCGTGCCGGGCAGCGGCTTTCCGACCGTGCCGGTGCGGTAGGCCTCACCGGGGTTCACGAAGGAGGCCGCGGAGGACTCCGTGAGGCCGTATCCCTCAAGGATGTGGATGCCGGCACCGGCGAAGAAGTACCCGATCTCCGGCGCGAGGGCGGCGGACCCGGACACACACGCCCGCAGGTTCCCGCCGAACGCCTCCCGGATCTTCGAGAAGACCAGCGCGTCGGCCACCTTGTGCTTGGCGCTCAGCCCGAAGGACGCGCCCGCGGTGCCGGTGCGCCGGAAGTTGTCCTGGCTCTCCTTGGCGTAGGCGCGGCCGACCTCGGCGGCCCACTGGAAGATCTTGTACTTGGCGCCGCCGCCGGCGCGGGCCTTCGCGGCGACCCCGTTGTAGACCTTCTCGAAGATGCGCGGGACGGCCGCCATGTACGTCGGCTGCACGATCGGCAGGTTCTCGATGATCTTGTCGACACGGCCGTCGACGGCGGTGACGTGACCGACCTCGATCTGCCCGGAGGTGAGCACCTTGCCGAAGACGTGCGCGAGCGGCAGCCACAGGTACTGCACGTCCTCGGCGCTGACCAGCCCGGTCGCGGCGATCGCCTTCGCCATGTACGCCCAGTTGTCGTGCGGAAGGCGCACGCCCTTGGGGCGGCCGGTGGTGCCCGAGGTGTAGATGAGGGTGGCGAGCTGGTCCTTGGTGATGGCGCCGACCCGCTCCTCGATCAGGTCGGCGTCCTTCTCCAGACGGGCCGCGCCACGGGCCTCCAGCTCGGCGAGGGTGAGGATCCAGTCGCTGGTCTCGACGCCTGCCGGGTCGATGACGACGACGTGGGTGAGGTGGGGCAGCTCGCCCTTCTTCTCGACCGCCTTGGCGAGCTGGGCCGCGTCCTCGGCGATCAGCACCCGGCTCTCGGAGTCGGAGAGGATGAACGCCGACTCGTCGGCGTTGGTCTGCGGGTAGACCGTGGTCGTGGCGGCGCCGGCACACATGATGCCGAGGTCCGCGAGGATCCACTCGAGCCGGGTCGAGGCGGCGAGGGCGACCCGCTGCTCCGGCTGCACCCCCAGCTCGATCAGTCCGGCCGCGATGGCGTGCACCCGCTCCGCGGCCTGCGCCCAGGTGAGCGACTTCCATGCGTCCGGGCCCTGGCCGGAGGCCGCGGGCACCGGGTACCGGTACGCCTCGGCGTCCGGTGTGGCCGCAACGCGCTCCAGGAAGAGGGTCGCCACACTCGGCGGACGGTTCTCGATCAGTGTCTGTGTGTCGCTCACGACATCCTCCGGGGCCCGCGACAGTGCGGCCGGCTCAGGTTTGGCGGCTGTTGTTTAACTCGCGAGTAACTATCGAGCAGAGATCAGACTAAGGCGCGCTCGACCCGTTCGTAAGGGGCGACGGCCTGTCACTTCCTACAGAGCGCGACGTTACGCACGCGTAGGGGCCCGGCGCACTTTCGCACGACGGACCCCTTTCCATCCGGTTCGACGGTCAACCCCGTGTAACCGACGGTTACTTCTTGCCCTTGCCCGACCCCGCGTTTTCATCGCTGGAGAGCACGGCGATGAATGCCTCCTGCGGAACCTCCACGGAACCCACCATCTTCATCCGCTTCTTGCCTTCCTTCTGCTTCTCGAGGAGCTTCCGCTTACGGGAGATGTCACCGCCGTAGCACTTGGCGAGGACGTCCTTGCGGATGGCGCGGATGGTCTCGCGGGCGATGACCCGGGAGCCGATGGCGGCCTGGATGGGCACCTCGAAGGCCTGCCGCGGGATGAGCTCGCGCAGCTTGGCGACCAGTCGCACGCCGTACGCGTAGGCGGCGTCCTTGTGCGTGACGGCCGAGAAGGCGTCCACCTTGTCGCCGTGCAGCAGGATGTCGACCTTGACCAGGCTGGAGGCCTGCTCGCCGGTGGGCTCGTAGTCCAGCGAGGCGTAACCGCGCGTCTTGGACTTCAGCTGGTCGAAGAAGTCGAAGACGATCTCCGCGAGGGGGAGCGTGTAACGGATCTCGACCCGGTCCTCGGACAGGTAGTCCATGCCGAGCAGGGTGCCGCGCCGGGTCTGGCACAGCTCCATGATCGACCCGATGAACTCGGTCGGCGCGAGGATCGTGGCGCGTACGACGGGCTCGTACACCTCGTCGATCTTCCCCTCGGGGAACTCGCTCGGGTTGGTGACCGTGTGCTCGCTCCGGTCCTCCATGACGACGCGGTAGACGACGTTGGGGGCGGTGGCGATGAGGTCGAGCCCGAACTCGCGCTCCAGCCGCTCACGGATCACGTCGAGGTGCAGCAGGCCGAGGAAGCCGACCCGGAAGCCGAAGCCCAGGGCGGCCGAGGTCTCCGGCTCGTAGACCAGCGCGGCGTCGTTGAGCTGCAGCTTGTCGAGGGCGTCGCGCAGCTCCGGGTAGTCCGAGCCGTCCAGGGGATACAGCCCCGAGAACACCATCGGCTTGGGGTCCTTGTAGCCGCCGAGCGCCTCGGTCGCACCCTTGTGCAGGGTGGTGATGGTGTCACCGACCTTGGACTGACGGACGTCCTTGACGCCGGTGATGATGTAGCCCACCTCGCCGACGCCGAGGCCGTCGGCCGCCTTCATCTCGGGGTCGGAGACACCGATCTCCAGCAGCTCGTGGGTCGCGCCGGTGGACATCATCCGGATCCGCTCACGCTTGTTGAGCTGACCGTCGATGACACGCACATACGTCACGACACCGCGGTAGGAGTCGTAGACCGAGTCGAAGATCATGGCGCGCGCGGGAGCGTCCTGGACGCCGATCGGCGCGGGGACCTCGGCGACGACCCGGTCCAGCAGCGCCTCGACGCCCAGACCGGTCTTGGCGGAGACCTTGAGCACGTCCGCGGGGTCGCAGCCGATGAGGTTGGCGAGCTCCTCGGAGAACTTCTCCGGCTGGGCGGCCGGCAGGTCGATCTTGTTCAGTACGGGGATGATCTTGAGGTCGTTCTCCATCGCCAGGTAGAGGTTGGCGAGGGTCTGGGCCTCGATGCCCTGGGCGGCGTCGACGAGGAGAACGGTCCCCTCGCAGGCGGCGAGCGACCGCGAGACCTCGTAGGTGAAGTCGACGTGCCCCGGGGTGTCGATCATGTTGAGGATGTGCGTGTTGCTCTTGTCGTGGGTCGGGGCCCACGGCAGACGCACCGCCTGCGACTTGATCGTGATTCCGCGCTCACGCTCGATGTCCATGCGGTCGAGGTACTGAGCACGCATCTGGCGCTGGTCGACCACGCCGGTCAGCTGGAGCATCCGGTCGGCGAGCGTGGACTTGCCGTGGTCGATGTGCGCGATGATGCAGAAGTTGCGGATCTGAGCCGGGTCGGTACGGCTCGGCTCGGGCACGTGGCTGGGGATCGCGGGCACGCAGGGTCCTGATTCTTGAGGCGTCCGCAGTGTCTGCGGTCTCGGGTCGGATCGATACGTAGCCTCCATGGTCCCACGGGCGGGGACCGGCGACCGGTTTGGGCCACTCGCGGGCCCGCTGGTACTGTGGGTAGCTGTGCCTCCTGCCCTCTCAGCACGAGGCACATCGTGTAGAAATCATCGGCACGGGACCACTGCGGCCCCATGCCTGAACCTGTAGAGGCTCATTCGTGGCGAACATCAAGTCCCAGATCAAGCGGATCAAGACCAACGAGAAGGCTCGGCTGCGCAACAAGGCCGTCAAGTCCTCCCTGAAGACCGCGATCCGCAAGGCTCGTGAGGCCGCTGCCGCGGGTGACACCGAGAAGGCCACCGAGCTGAACCGCGCTGCTGCGCGTGCGCTCGACAAGGCCGTCTCCAAGGGTGTCATCCACAAGAACCAGGCCGCCAACAAGAAGTCGGCGCTTGCTTCGAAGGTCTCGTCCCTCTAAGGCCGACCACTTCTGATCTGACCGGTCCCGTCTTCACGGGGCCGAACCGCCGGAAGGACCAGAGCGGGCCCTCTCTCATCCGCTCCCGACCGGCACCCAAGGAGCCACGCGCGGCCTGCGTTCGCCACGCGGGCGTGACTCCGACAGCTTGGACCGAAGGCCCCGACGCACTGCCCTTCCCCAGGGCAGGACGCCCGGGGCCTTCGTCATGCACTCCGGGGGCTTCGTCATGGACTCCGGGGGTTGTGGTGACTCCGGGGGCTCAGTGAGGTCGGGGCTCTGTGAGTTCGGGGGCTCAGTGGCTGTGGCTCCGGGGCTTTGGCGGGCTAGCCACGCCCCCTGGACCGCGCCGCCCGCGCGATCGCGACGACCGCCTTCTCCAGGGCGTACTCAGGGTCGTCGCCCCCGCCCTTCACCCCGGCATCCGCCTCAGCCACGGCGCGCAGCGCAGCCGAGACCCCGTCCGGGGTCCAGCCCCGCATCTGCTGCCGCACCCGGTCGATCTTCCACGGCGGCATCCCCAGCTCACGCGCGAGATCAGCCGGCCGTCCACCCCGGGCGGACGACAACTTCCCGATCGCCCGCACGCCCTGCGCCAGCGCACTGGTGATCAGGACCGGCGCGACCCCCGTCGACAACGACCACCGCAACGCCTCCAACGCCTCCGCGGTCCGCCCCTCCACGGCCCGGTCGGCGACGGTGAAGCTGGAGGCCTCGGCCCGCCCCGTGTAGTACCGCCCCACGACGGCCTCGTCGATCGTCCCCTCGACATCGGCGACCAACTGCGACACGGCGGACGCGAGCTCCCGCAGATCGCTCCCGATCGCGTCGACCAACGCCTGACACGCCTCGGGCGTGGCCGACCGCCCGGTCCCCCGGAACTCCTGCCGTACGAAAGCCAGCCGATCCGCCGGCTTGGTCATCTTCGGACAGGCGACCTCCCGCGCCCCCTCCTTCCGCGCGGCGTCGAGCAGCCCCTTGCCCTTCGCTCCCCCGGCGTGCAGCAGCACGAGGGTGATCTCCTCGGCGGGTGCACCGAGATACGCCTTGACGTCCTTGATCGTGTCGGCCGAGAGGTCCTGCGCGTTACGCACGACGACGACCTTGCGCTCCGCGAACAACGACGGGCTGGTCAACTCGGCAAGTGTTCCCGGCTGCAACTGCTCCGGGGTCAGATCCCGCACATCCGTATCAGCGTCAGCGGCCCGCGCAGCAGCCACCACCTCCTGCACAGCCCGGTCGAGCAGAAGCTCCTCCTGCCCCACACCGAGGGTCACAGGAGCGAGAGGGTCGTCATTCGCAGTCTTCTTGGCCATCGCGACAAGCATCCCACGGGCCACTGACAACACCGCCGCCGTCGGACCGGCGGCGGTCGGGTGCCCACGCGGCCCGGCGCAGGCCTACGACTCTCCGCCACCCGTCCCACTCCCCAACCTCAGCCGTCGGACCGGCGGCGGTCGGGCGCCCACGCGGCCGACACAGGCCTAGGGCTCTTCCCGCCACCCGTCCCACTCGGCCACGAACGCGTTCAGCTCCCCGGGATCCAGCCGCCCCGCCTCGTCCCGCAGCACCACGAGCCACTGCGCGTCCTCCGCATCGTCCTCCCCCGCCAACGCGTCCCGGACGACCTGCGGCTCCTCAGTCACCGCGAACCGCTCCCCGAGCGCCTCGACGACCGCCTCCGCGGCATCCCGGTCGGGCAGCACCAGCACATGTCTCACATCGCTCACGACACCATTTTCCAGGTCGGCTCCAACAGCCCGAGCACCCCCCGCCCATCCCGGTGCCGAGCAGTCCGCGCCAGCACATCACGCCAACCGCACGTGCGAACCGCAGACCCCGGACCACGGACCGCAGACCGCAGACCGCAGACCCGTCCCCACCTCATGTTCATGGGCCGAATCAACCGTCCACGTCGAGGCGGCCCCGCACAGTCGGCACACGGCCGAGCCGGATACCGAACCTCTCCCGGTACACCTCCAACACCTCCTCGTCCGTCCCCAACTCCCGTTCCTCCCGCGCCCCGTCGGCCGCCGTCACCTTGAAGACGCGCCCGCTGAGCGTGATCCGCCCTCCGTCCTCCGTCACCCTGGAACACACCAGGGACTGCGTGAAGTGCGAGGCCGGCGAGGTGCTGTGCCACCAGGCTCCGGCCACGAAGTCACCGAGCACCCGAGGCCTCGTCTCCAGCCGGTACTGGCGCCTGTCGCCCAAGAGGACATCCACATCCCCGGTGTCACCCCGTCCACTTGTCACCGCACCGTCCCCGTTCCCCGCCTCCGCCCTCACCGCAGCCGCATCCGGCCCCGCCTCGACGATCCGGAAGGTGCCCCCGGGGTCCTCCTGCTCGCCCCGCACCCCGAACGCCAGCGGGTAGTGGCTGTGCGCCCCGAACCCGACATCGGCCAGCCACTCGTCCCCGTCCACGGTCCGCACCCGCAGCGCGAGATGGTCGTACGGGATGCCGAGCCGCCCATCGTTCCCGTACACCCGGCCCGCGAGCAGCGTGACGTCGAAGCCGAGCGCGGCCAGCAACGCCCCGAACGCCCCGTTCAGTTCGTAGCAGAAACCGCCTCTTCCGGCGCCCACCACCTTGTCCACCAGCCGCTCCTCCTCCAGGACGATCTCCTCGCCGAGGTGGACCGACAGGTTCTCGAAGGGCACGGTCCGCAGATGGCGCAGATGCAGCCCGCGCAGGACCTCCGCGGTGGGCCGCGCCGGGTGCTGGGCTCCCAGGCGGCGGAGATATGCGTCTACCTGTGTGGGATTCATGCCGTCAGTCTCGCGCCACCCACAGCTCCCCACCGCCCGCACCACCTCCTGTACCGGCACCGGCGCCTCCACGTGCCCCTTCTTCGCCATCACCCGTCCCGACGACCGCCAGTGCCCCGTCCCGGTCCGTCCGCAGCACCACCGCACCCCCGGCTCGCAGCGCGGCAACCGTGGTTGGAGCCGGGTGGCCGTACGAGTTGTCGGCCCCCACGGAAATGAGCGCCAGCCGCGGGGCGGCCCGGCGTATCAGCTCCGGGTCCTGGTAGGCCGAACCATGGTGAGCGACCTTGAGCACGTCCACCCCGGCCAGCCGTGCACCCGCCGGTGACCTCAAAAGCGCCTGCTGGGAGGGGGGTTCGAGGTCCCCGAGCAGGAGGAAGCGCAACCCGGCGGAGCGGACGAGCATCGTGACACTGGCGTCGTTCGGCCCATCCGCCACCGCCGGTTCCGGGCCCGCCGGCGGCCACAGCACCTCCCAGGTCAACTCCCCCGTGCGCCGTTCCTCCCCGGCCACGGCACGCGTCACCGGAATGCGCCGGGCCGCCGCCTCCCGCCGTACGAACGCGGCCTGGTCCACCGGCTCCTCGAACCCCGTCGTCTCGATCGCCCCCACCGACCGCCCGCGCAGCACCCCGGGCAATCCGGCCACATGGTCGGCGTGAAAGTGGGTCAGCACCACGAGCGGCACTTTGGTGATGCCGAGCGTGCCCAGACAGTCGTCGACGAGCGTGGGATCGGGTCCGGCGTCCACGACCACACCCGTGTTCTCGCCCGCCGCCAGGACCGTCGCGTCGCCCTGGCCCACGTCACACATTGCGAGCCGCCAGCCGGGGGGCGGCCAGCCGGTGACCACCCTGGTCAGCGGTGGCGGCTGCACGACCGCCAGCACGAACAGCACCGCGCAGACCGCACACCACCAGGGATGCCTCAGCAACCGTCGCCCCACAAGCAGCACGACCACCGTGACAAGGGCGAGCAGCCCCGCTCCCGTCCAGCTGCCCGGCCAGTCCACTCCCCCGCCGGGCAGTGACGCCCCCGTGCGGGCGACATCCGCGATCCATCCGGCGGGCCAACTCGCGCACCAGGCAAGCCCCTTGGCCACCGGCATCGCGAAGGATGCCGTCGCCAGCGCCGCGAAGCCCAGCACCGTGGCCGGTGCGACCGCGAACTCCACGAGCAGATTGCACGGCACCGCCACGAGGCTCACCCGCGCCGACAGCACGGCGACCACCGGCGCGCACAAGGCCTGTGCGGCAGCCGCCGCTCCCAACGCCTCCGCCAGCCGCGGCGGCACCCGGCGCCGGCGCAACGCCAGGCTCCAGCGCGGCGCGAGCGTGAGCAGGGCTCCGGTGGCCAGGACGGAGAGCAGGAAGCCGTAACTGCGGGCCAGCCACGGGTCGTACAGGACCAGGAGCAGTACGGCCGTCGCCAGCGCCGGGATCAGCGATCTGCGGCGGCCGGTCGCGAGGGCGAGCAACGCGACGGCCCCGCAGGCCGCTGCCCGCAGCACACTCGGGTCCGGTCGGCACACGACCACGAATGCCAGCGTGAGCCCTCCGCCGAGCAGCGCGGTCGTCCGCAGTGACACCCCGAGGCGGGGCGCCAGTCCCCGTCGCTCGACGAGCTGGGCCAGTCCGGGGGGCCCGATGAGCAGGGCGAGCAGGATCGTGAGGTTGCTCCCGGAGACGGCGAGCGTGTGCGCCAGGTCGGTCTCCTTGAAGGCCTCGTCCAACTCCGGCGTGATGCGCGCGGTGTCCCCCACGACCAGTCCCGGCAACAACGCCCGGGCATCTCCCGGCAACCCGTCGGTGGCCTCCCGCAGCCCCGCCCGCAACCGCCCCGCGAACCGCTGCGCCCTGGAAGCCTCCTCCACGACATCGGGTCCCGCCCGGTCCCGCACCCTCAACACGGCCGCGACACGACCGCCCCCGACCAACGGCGGCGCGACACGCGCGGTGACCCGCACCCGTGTGGACGGCAGCAGTCCGAGCCAGGGTGAGCGCCGCGGATCGTCCACCGCGGCCGCAGAGCCGGACGTCACCTCACCGGCACCAGGCCGACCGAAGCCCACCACGTCTCGACCCGAATCCGAACCCGAGCCCGAGCCCGAGCCCCAACCCGCACCCGCGCCCGAGCCCCAACCCGCACCCGCACCCGCACCCGCACCCGCACCCGCGCCCGCGCCCGCGCCCGCGCCCGCGTCAACGATCAACAGCACCGGCGCGCGCGTCGTCTGCACTCTCCCGTCCAGGGTCTCCACCCGCCGGACGTCGGCTCCGATGACCACGGCGGTCGGAGCCGCGTGGTCGCCCGTGATCCGGGGCCGCGTGAGCCGGGGGTCGGCGGTCACCTCGACCTCGGCGGTCACGGTGGCGTACTGCCGGGCCAGCGCGGGCACCGGCCCCCGCCGCAGATCGGCGCCGTGCAGTCCGGCGGACACCGCGGCAGCCGCGACGCAGAGCAGCACGGCTGCGACCGGGATCCGACCCGCCCCACCAAGCCCCCGCAACCCACGCCACCGTCCCGACAACAACACACAGGCGACGACGAGACACCCGGCCACCAGCCCCGCGCCCCAGCCCGACGGGCTGTCCAGGACCACGGCGGCTGTCACCCAGGCTGCCAGCGCCGCCGGTACGAGCCGCAGATCCGTGGGCCCTTCCTGCCTCGGGTGGGCATCCCCGAGGCGCTTCCCGGAACCGGCGTGCACAGCTGACCGCGCACGCCCGCCGCCGACACCGCTCTCCCTCAGCCCCTCGTCCTCATCCCCACGCGACACCTCCGGCCCGTACCTCATGGCCGTACGAGATTCCTGAGGTCGGCGAAGCGACGATCGCCGATGCCGTTGACTTCGCGCAGTTCGTCGACCGAGCGGAAACCGCCGTGCTGGGTGCGGTAGTCGAGGATGTGCCGGGCGAGCACGGGCCCGACCCCGGGCAGGGTGTCGAGCTGCTCCACAGTGGCCGTGTTCAGGGAGACGGGGGCCGGCGCCGCACCGACCGGGCCGCCGCCCGTCGCCGGACCACCGACGCCGGGCGCGGGTGCGGGCGCCGCAGCCGGGCCACCGACGACGACCTGCTCGCCGTCCACGAGAAACCGCGCACGGTTGAGAGCGTCGGTGTTCGTGCCCGGCCGCACTCCACCTGCCGCTTTCAGGGCGTCGGCGACCCTGGATCCGGTCGGCAGCCGATGCACCCCGGGCTCACGGACCTTGCCGCTGACGTCCACGACGATCATGGCTCCGGCCGTTCCCGCCGTGTTCGAGACCCCGCCCGGGGCCGCCGGCTCGGCCTCCCCGCGCTGTCCGCTCCCCCTGCCCCCGTCCTCCCCGACCTCTCCGAACGGAGCCCCCGCGCGCACCACTTCCGGCGCCTGAACGCCCTGCGTGCGACCGCTCCAGAAGTGCTGTACGGCGAACACGGCGGCCACGACCAGCAGTACCGAGAGCGCGACCACGTTCCGCCGCTCCAGTCCGCACCGCGCCTGCAACCACACCGGCATCCGCTCCCGCAGAGCGAACCCGGCCCGCTCCCGCCAGGCCCCCCGTCCGGGGTCGGGGTGCCGCCAGTCGACGTCCTCCGGCACGTCGTCCCGCCAGGCAGCCTTCCCCGAACCGGCGTCACGCCGGCCTTCCTCCGAAGAACCAGCCTCCCGCCAGGCCACCGCCGCGGAACCCTCGGCGTCCCGCCAGGCCTCTTCGGCAGATCCAGCCGTCCGCCAGTCCTCTTCTTCCGCAACTCCCCTCTCCGGCCGAACCCCCGCCACGGAACCAACCGCGTCCCGAGCCGAGGAGGGACGGGAGCTCAGGACGGCCTCCGATCCGGTACTCGTCCCGCCGTCGTTCGTCCCCCGTTCACCCCCGCCCGGCGGCCCCTTCCCGGCGCGTTCGGCGAAGAGCACCTCCGCCCGCCGTTGGAGTTCGCCCGCCGAGGCGTCGTACCGCTGCCGTGCCCGGCTTCGGGCGGCGGGCGGACGACGGTGCCGTGAGCGCCCGTCGGAATGGGGGCCGCGTCCCGGCCCGCTGGTCGCCGTCGCTGTACCTGAGCGTGATCGAAGTGCCATGCGCCGAGGATCGACCACACACGCACTCTCGCGATGATCTTGGTCAATTCCCGGGGACTACCCACCGGTTGTGGAAAACTCCACCACTCGCACGAGTGACTCACGCACTCCGTGCGGCCTCATGTCCGTCAGCGGGGCGAGACCACGACACCCAGCAGCCCGGGTCCCGTGTGTGCCCCGATCACCGCCCCGACCTCGCTGACATGCAGGTCGACAAGTCCCGTCACCCGCGCCCTCAGACGGTCAGCGAGGGCCGCCGCCCGGTCGGGGGCCGCCAGATGATGCACCGCGATGTCGACCGGCGCGCTGCCGGCCCGGTCGGCCGCGATCTCCTCCAGACGGGCGATGGCCCTCGACGCGGTGCGCACCTTCTCCAGGGGCTCGATCCGGCCGGCGTCGAGCTTCAGCAGAGGTTTCACGGCGAGTGCGGAACCGAGAAGTGCCTGCGCGGCCCCGATCCGGCCACCGCGGCGCAGATAGTCGAGGGTGTCGACGTAGAAGTAGGCGGAGGTGCCCGCGGCCCGCTTCTCCGCGGCGGTGACCGCCTCGTCGACCGTGCCGCCCGTCTCCGCAGCCTCGGCGGCGGCGAGCGCGCAGAATCCGAGGGCCATCGCGATCATGCCGGTGTCAACCACGCGCACCGGCACCGGTGCCTCGCGCGCCGCCATGACCGCCGCGTCGTAGGTGCCGGAGAGCTCGGCGGACAGGTGCAGCGACACGATGCCCGCGGCGCCGGACTCGGCGACCTTGCGATAGTGCTCCGCGAAGAGCTGGGGGCTGGGTCGCGAGGTAGTCACGGAGCGCCGCTTCTGGAGCGCCTCGGCCAGTGAGCGGGCCGTGATCTCGGTGCCCTCTTCCAGCGCGCGGTCACCGAGGACCACGGTCAGGGGTACCGCTGTGATGCCGTGCCGCTCCATCGTCCCCTGCGGCAGGTAGGCCGTTGAATCCGTGACGATCGCGACATGGCGGGACATGAGCTGGAGGTTACCTGCCGTAGCGTCCGGGCGGCAGTCCGGCCCCTGTCACCCTGGACTGCCGCGGCGGGATCAAGTCGTGCTCTCGGGACGGGGTTTCTTCTGCCAGGGGTAGGCCGGGCGCGGGCCCGGCGGCGTGATCGCGGGCCGTGTCGGTTCCTCGGCGGTGCGGGAGCGGGGCGTCTCGGGCCACGTCTGCTGCTCGGCGCTGCCGTCGGCGACGGGGGTCTCGGGCCACGGGGGCGGCGTCGCGGCGGGCTCGGTCTTCGTCCAGTGCCGCAGGGCGCCGGACTCGACGTCGATCTGCGCGCTCAGCGTGTCCAGGTCGTCGTCGGCGAACCGGCGGGCCCGGTCGCGTGCCGCCCAGCGCAGGGAGTCCGCCGACTCGGTGATCCGCTCCGTGCGTTCACGCAGTCCCGGCAGGCGTCCGGCGAGGGTCGCGCGGTCGGGCTCGGACTCCAGGCGCTTGAGTTCGCCGTCCAGTTCGTGGCCGTGGGCGCTGAGCCGCTGGAAGAGGCCGAGGGACTCCTTGAGGGACTGGTCCTCGGCCGCGCCCGCATGCAGTGCTTCCTGGGTGGCCCGCATCGAGGTGCGCAGCTTCAGCCGCAGCTGGGCCAGTTCGCCCACCGGGCCGAGCTGGGCGAAGGACTTGGCGCGCAGGGTGTGGTCCTCGACCGTGCGCCGAGCCTGGGTGATGGTGCGGTCCACACCGCGCTTGGCGGCGCCGACCACCTTCACCGTCGCGTACGCGCCGAGCGCCACGAAGAGCACGAAAAGCAGGGCCACGATTGCGATCGCTGCTTCCACGAAACTCCTCCTCCGCCCCGACACGGCACTCACCGCTCTTCAAAGGTAAACGCGACGGGCAGGCCCGGAGTTCCGGAAGAACCCCGAACCTGCCCGCACGCAACCCCTAGGGGGTGTTACGCCGGAACGATGTTCACCAGCTTCGGCGCCCGCACGATCACCTTGCGGATGTCTGCCCCGTCCAGCGCTGCCACGACCTTCTCGTCGGCCAGCGCGACCTTCTCCAGCTCGTCGTCGGAGATGGCCGGGGAGACCTCCAGACGGGCCTTGACCTTGCCCTTGACCTGGACCACGCAGGTCACGGTCTCGTCGATGACGTACCGCAGGTCGGCGACCGGGAAGTCCTGGTGGACGACCGAGTCGGTGTGGCCCAGCTTGCGCCACAGCTCCTCGGCGATGTGCGGGGCCAGCGGCGTGATCAGCAGGACCAGGGACTCCGCGACCGCGCGAGGAACCGGGCCGCCCGCCTTGGTCAGGTGGTTGTTCAGCTCGGTGACCTTGGCGATGGCAGTGTTGAAACGCAGGCCCTCCAGGTCCTGGCGCACTCCGTCGATCGCCTTGTGCAGGGCGCGCAGGGTGGTCTCGTCGGGCTCGGTGTCGGTGACGGTCACCTCGCCGGTGGCCTCGTCGACGACGTTGCGCCACAGCCGCTGCAGCAGCCGGTACTGGCCGACCACCGCGCGCGTGTCCCACGGGCGCGAGACGTCCAGCGGGCCCATGGCCATCTCGTACAGGCGCAGCGTGTCCGCGCCGTACTCCTCGCAGATCGCCTCGGGGGTGACGGCGTTCTTCAGGGACTTGCCCATCTTGCCCAGCTCGCGCTTGACCGGCTCACCCGCGTGGAAGAACTGCCCGCCGCGCTCCTCGATCTCGGTGGCCGGAACCGGGAAGCCCCGGCTGTCGCGGTAGACGAAGGCCTGGATCATGCCCTGGTTGAACAGCTTGTGGAACGGCTCGGGCGACGAGATGTGCCCCAGGTCGAACAGCACCTTCGACCAGAAGCGCGCGTACAGCAGGTGCAGCACGGCGTGCTCGGCGCCGCCGACGTACAGGTCGACTCCGCCGTGCGGCTGCCCCGCGCGGGGGCCCATCCAGTACTGCTCGATCTCCGGGTCGACCAGCTGCTCACTGTTGTGCGGGTCCAGGTAGCGCAGCTCGTACCAGCAGGAACCGGCCCAGTTGGGCATGGTGTTGGTCTCGCGGCGGTACGGGCGGGGACCGCGTCCGTCGCCCAGGTCCAGGGTGACGTTCACCCAGTCCTCGTTGCGGGACAGCGGGGTCTCCGGGGAGGTGTACGCGTCGTCCGGGTCGAAGGTGCGGGGCGAGTAGTCCTCGACCTCGGGCAGCTCCAGCGGCAGCATCGACTCGGGCAGGGAGTGGGCGACACCGTCCTCGTCGTAGACGATCGGGAAGGGCTCGCCCCAGTAGCGCTGGCGGCTGAACAGCCAGTCGCGCAGGCGGAAGTTGACGGTGCCCTCGCCGATGCCCTTGCGCGCCAGCCACTCGGTGATGTGGGCCTTGGCCTCGGCGACGCCCAGGCCGTCCAGGGAGATGTCCTCGCCGTGCGAGTTCACGATCTTCGCGTCGTACGAGGCGAAGGCGTCGTCCCACGTCGAGGCGTCCGTGCCCCGGTCGTCGCTCGGCTCCACCACACAGCGGACCGGCAGCTCGAAGGCGCGCGCGAAGGCGAAGTCACGCGTGTCGTGGGCGGGTACGGCCATGATCGCGCCGGTGCCGTAGCCCATCAGCACGTAGTCGGCGATGAAGACGGGGATCTGCTCGCCGTTAACCGGGTTGGTCGCGAACGCGCCGGTGAAGACGCCGGTCTTGTCCTTGGCCTCGGCCTGGCGCTCGACGTCCGACTTGGAGGCGGCCTGCGCGCGGTAGGCGGCGACGGCCTCGGCCGGGGTGGCGTGACCGCCGGTCCACACGTCGTGCGTGCCCTCGGGCCAGGCGGCCGGGGTGAATTTGTCGACCAGCGGGTGCTCGGGGGCCAGCACCATGTAGGTCGCGCCGAACAGGGTGTCCTGGCGCGTGGTGAAGACCGTGATCGCCTCGCCGTCGACGGGGAAGTCGACGCGGGCGCCCTCGGAGCGGCCGATCCAGTTGCGCTGCTGCAGCTTGATGGCCTCGGGCCAGTCCAGCTCGTTCAGGTCGTCCAGCAGACGGTCGGCGTACGCGGTGATCCGCATGTTCCACTGGCGCAGCTTGGCCTTGAAGACGGGGAAGTTGCCGCGTTCGCTGCGGCCGTCAGCGGTGACCTCCTCGTTGGCCAGCACGGTACCCAGGCCGGGGCACCAGTTGACCGGCGCGTCGGAGGCGTACGCCAGGCGGAACCCGCTCAGGACGTCGGCCCGCTCGATGGCGCTCAGTTCCTGCCACGCGCGCGTGTGGCCCGGTACGGCACGCTCACCGGACTCGAACCGGGCGACCAGCTCGGAGATCGGGCGGGCCTTGTCCGCCTCGTCGTCGTACCAGGAGTTGAAGATCTGCAGGAAGATCCACTGGGTCCACTTGTAGTAGTCCGGGTCGATCGTGGCGAACGACCGGCGCTTGTCGTGGCCCAGGCCCAGCCGGCGCAGCTGGGACTTCATGTTGTTGATGGCGGCCACGGTGGTGACCCGCGGGTGCTCGCCGGTCTGCACGGCGTGCTGTTCGGCGGGCAGGCCGAAGGCGTCGAAGCCCAGGGTGTGCAGGACGTTGTGGCCGGTCATCCGCTGGAAGCGGGCGAAGACGTCGGTGGCGATGTAGCCCAGCGGGTGGCCGACGTGCAGTCCCGCACCCGAGGGGTACGGGAACATGTCCATGATGTACTTCTTGGGCTTGGCGGCCAGTACGGGGTCGCCCGCCAGGTCACCCTTGGGGTTCGGCGCCGCATAGGTGCCGTCGGCGTCCCAGACGTCCTGCCAGCGTGCCTCGATCTCGACCGCGACGGCGGCCGTGTAGCGGTGCGGCGCGGCCACCTCGGCGGGGGCGGCGGGGTTCGTCTCGCTCATGGTCCTCAAAGCTCCATCGATCGTCTCTGCCAGCGGCTGTGTCGTCCGGAAACGAAAAATCCCCTCGCACAGGAGGGGACGCCGCGCCGATTCCGACCACGTCTTCACCGGTGGTCGGGACTGATCAGCGCGGCTCACTAAGCAGAAGGCGTACGGCACGCATGGCGTCAGAGTACCGCAGCCGTTGAGCAAGCCGCGACGAACTTACGTATGCCTCTGTGGCACCGGGTGCCGCACTCGCCGCCGCAGTCGAGCGCACCGTCCTACCCGACAGGAACTGAACAAAGGTCAAAAGTTACTCCGCGTAACAGCTACTAAGGGGCATCGCAGCAGCCTCATAGTCGTTTGATAACAACGCAATAACTCAAACGTCGTACCCACCGGTATGGCGCCACTTAGAGTGCGGCAGCGGGACCGCCTTCCCGAACCGCTCGGAGTTGCCCCCATGAACGCTCGCAGTAGTTACAGCACGCCCCCCAAGGCCGGCCGGTCGGTCTACGGGGTGGCGACGGCCGTCTTTCTGCTGGCCATCCCCCTGGTCGTGATCTACGGAGGTGTCTGGCTCCAGGACTTCCTCAACTTCGGGGCGGGCGTGGTGACGCTCGTCCTGCTCACCTGTTCCGTGATCTGGGGACTCGTCGCGCAGGACCGGTTGATCCTCAACATCCGGCAGCGGATCGTCGCGCAGGGCATCCACCGGATCACCGCCGTGGGCTCGATCGCGTTCCTCCTGCTGCACATCGGGATCAAACTGGCCCTCGACCACACGACGTGGATCGCCGCGTTCATCCCCTTCGGGCTCGGCTTCTCCAGCAGTGGAGGGCTCATCGGCCTCGGCACCCTGGCCGGTCAGCTCATGATCTTCGTCGGCATCACCGGCGCGCTGCGCAACCGGTTCGCCTCCCCGGCGCCGGTCGCGGCACGCTGGCGGGCGATGCACATGCTGGCCTACCCGGCCTGGTGCGCCGGGCTGGTCCACGGTCTGTACGCGGGTCGCGCGGTGAAGGCCCCGATCTTCACGTACATGTACGTGCTCTGCCTGCTCGGCGTCATCGCGGCCCTCGCCCTGCGCTCGGCACCACGCCCGTTCAAGCGCAAGGTCACCGACCGGCTCGCCATGCTCCTCGGCGCCGAGGAGCGGCCGGGCCGCGAGGAACTGGAGGCCAGCCGTGCCAGGAGGGCCGCGGAGACCGCCGCCCCGCGCCGTGAGGGACGTCGTGCGGCCGAGTCCGGCGCCCGACGGTCCGGGCCCACCCTGCCCGGCTACGAGGGCCTGACACAGCAGACCGGCGCCACGCCCCTCTACGAAGCCCCCGCCCCCGAGCCCGCGGCGAACGGTTTCGCGGCCGCCTATCGCGCCGTGACACCCAACGCGCGCGCGCAGCAGCCCTATGAGACCGGCCAGACCGCACGCATGGACATGCCGATGGACATGCAGGCGGCCACAGATCCCATCGCGCGCGTGGACGGCGGCGGCAGCACGTCCGGCAGCTGGCCCATCCCGTCGCCGCCGCCGGTCGGTGAGGCACCCCCCTCCGCCTACGACCCGCTGCAGGACACGGGCTACAACATCCCGACTTATAACAGCAATTCGGGCAGTGCCAGCTATCTCTCGGGTGACGTGCGCGACACCGGTGAGTCGAACAACCTTTACGGCACGTACAACCCGAATGACACGTACAACAGCGGTCCCGCCACAGATCCAGCGCCCGGTCAGTCGTACGACTTCGACTCGCCGGGATCGGGCGAACCTTGGAACACGCCTTCCGGAGGCTATAGGTGAACGAGGCCCTGCCCGACGTACCAGAGGTCCGCGTGGTCGGACTTCCCCAGCTCACGTCGGGCTTCGACCTTGTCGAACGACTTGACCTGCCCATGCACCTCAAGGTGCACGGGCCGCTCGAACCCATGGGCGGAGAACAGCTCGCGAAGCTGTCCGAAGCCATCAACCTCAAGGGGCGCGGCGGTGCCGGCTTCCCCTTCCACAAGAAGCTGCGCTCGGTCGCCGAGGCCGCGATCAAGCGCGGCGTCCGGCCGGTCGTCGTCGTCAACGGCAGCGAGGACGAACCGGCCTGCCGCAAGGACACGGTGCTCATCAACCGTGCCCCGCACCTCATCCTCGACGGCGCCCTCCTGGCCGCCGAAGCCCTGGGCGCCCGCACGCTCGTCATAGGCGTCACGCGGGAGTCCACCCAGCGCTCCATGGAGGCCGCCCTCGCCGAGCGCGGCCTCAGCAACGGCCGCAGATCGGCTCTACGCGCACGCGTGCAGCGCAATCCCGTCCGTATGGTCACCGGCGCGGCGGCCTCGCTGATCCGTTCGATCGACGGCGGCCCGGCCATCCCGCCCGGCCGCAAGGTCAGCGCCTCGCAGAACGGCGTCGGCGGCGCACCCACACTTCTGTCCAACGCCGAGACCTTCGCGCAGCTGGCGATCGCCGCGCGCATCGGCCCGGAGCGCTACGGCAACACCGGTCTCTACGACGAGCCGGGCACCGTCATGCTCACGGTCTCCGGCGCCGTCGCGCGCCCCATGGTGCTCGAGGTCCCCACCGGCGTGCCGCTGCGCTACGTCTTGCAGCTGGCCGGCGCCCCGCCGGTTCCGCAGGGCGTGCTGACCGGCGGCTACCACGGCAAGTGGATCGACGCGGCGACGGTCAACGAGGCGGTCGTCTCCCGCAACTCCCTGGATGCCGTGGGCGGCGCACTCGGCGCCGGCGCGATCCTGCCGATCACTCAGGAGACCTGCCCGCTGGGCGAGTCACTGCGCGTGGCGCAGTGGCTGGCGGAGGAGAGCGCGGGCCAGTGCGGCCCCTGCTACCTCGGTCTGCCGGCCGCCGCACGCGGCCTGGAGGACATCCTCAACGGCGGCGGACCTGCCGCCCTGGAGGCGCTCAAGCAGGTCGCTAAGAACGTGAAGCGGCGCGGCGCGTGCTCGCACCCGGACGGCTCCGCGATGTTCCTGGAGTCGACCATCAAGGCGTTCACGGACGACTTGGCCGCCCATGTCCTCGGCAACGGCTGCGGACGGCCCGTGGAGGGCGTTCTGCCGCTCTTCGAGGGCGGCAAGATGCCCACGGGCATCGCGGGCGGCGGCGAGGCCGAGGAGACCGGCCCCAGCCGTCAGAAGATCTACGTCGACTGGACGCTGTGCCGGGGCCACGGACTGTGCGCCGACATCCTCCCCGAGGTCTTCGAACTCGGCGCCGACGGCTTCCCGACCGTCGCCCAGGCACAGGTACCGCGCTACGCGGAGGCCAAGGCTCTACGCGCGGTGCGTCGCTGCCCCGCCCTCGCCCTGCGCCTGGAGGAGGAGACCCAGCGCGACAAGGCTCCCGCCCGCAACCTGCCGGTCCTCTCCCAGGGCCGTGGGCGCCGCGCACTGGGCCGCTGAGCCGACAACACCGAGGGGGCCGTCCGATATCGGACGGCCCCCTCGGTCGTGTAAGGACAGTCTCCTGTGCGGAACAACTGCCCCTGGAAACACAAGAATCCCGCCGGATCAAGATGATCCGGCGGGATCTTTCTGTGGAGCTAAGGAGATTCGAACTCCTGACCCCCTGCATGCCATGCAGGTGCTCTACCAACTGAGCTATAGCCCCGTGTCGCAATCCGCCGGGTTCCCTCGGCGGCGACGCCAACATTACACGGTCCCCCGGGTGCAACACCAAATCGTTTCCCCCGGGCTCCAAGGGCCTTCGGGACCTTGCGGCCCACCTCGACCACGGGCCTCAGGCAGTCACGAACGAGTAGAACCGTTTGAGCGTGCAGTGTTCTTCGAGGAGGCGGCCGTAGATCGGCTCACCCTCCAGTTCGCGGTACGTCTCGATGGGGTCGCCTTTTATGATCAGCGCCCGAGCGCACTCCTCGCACCAGTACTGGTAGTCGGGATTGACCGGCTCCATGTCGCGTACGATCGGCGTCCCGCTGCCGCACCAGTCGCACTTTCGCCTGTGTGCACCCACTCGATCAGCTCCAGCTGTGGCCGCAGGCCGTGCACACGTAGGAAATTCCGCCGTTGTCACCGAGTACCTGGGCAACGTGGACGGAACCGCAGGAAGGGCAGATGAGGCGCACCGTCGTGTCCCTTGACGACGCCCCTTCGCGGAGGTGGCCGCCCTCCACGAGGATGCTCGCAGGCATCACTACTCCCTCCCGTCGGGCCGCGCCCCCTTCCGGCCGTTTGATTCTGCCACGGCCGGACCAATACGGTCAGCGACGCCTGAGTACCAGTCCGGACACGGCACCCACCACAGCGGTCCCGGCCAGCGCGAACATGCACGCCAAAAGCGTCTCCGCAGAGGTATACGCCTCAGAGGGCCCCAGTGACTCAAGCCGGTTCAAGAAGAGTGTGCCGAAGCCCGCGACACCGATCAGCTGGCCGAGCTGGGTGACCGTGGCGAGCAGGCCGCTGGCGTCCGCCGCGTGCGCGGGCGGCACCGTGGCCAGGGCCCGGGTGAGTGTGGGACTGAACGCGAGCGCGAGCCCCACTCCCACGCCGGCGTACGCGGCGTACACCCCCGCGCCTCCCGTGCCGCCGTCCTTCAGGGACAGGCCCACGCCCAGCGCGGCCGACGCGGTGACGGCGAACCCGACGGGCGTCAGATGACGCTGCCATGAAGCCGGCCAGGTGCGCCAGGTGAGCCCGACCATGCCGAAGATCACAGCGGTGGGCGCGAAGGAGAGCCCGGCCCGCAGGGCACTGAAGCCGAGGTCGCCCTGCACGTACAGGGTGAGAACGAAGAGGAAGCCGCCGTTGACCGCCATGACCGCCGTGATCCGGAAGACGGCGAGGCCCATCCCGGGGTGACGCAGCACGCTCGGCGCGATCAGCGGGGCACCGCCCTGCCGGGCCAGCCGTGACTCGTAGACGCAGAAGACCGTGAAGAAGAGCACGGAGGCGGACATGGACAGCCAGGACCACGCAGGCCAGTCCTCCTCCTGCCCGAGGACCAGCGGCACCGTGCACAGCGACACGGCCGCGCCGAGCAGCACCAGACCAGGGAGGTCGAGACCACGCGCCCGGTCCCGGGGCGTCGTACGGTCCCCGGGCAGCAGGAGCCGGCCTCCGAGGGCCAGCAGGACGAGACCCACCGGCACGTTCACGAGGAACACCGGCCGCCAGCCCGTGCCGAACAGGTCGGCGCTGACCAGGACTCCGCCGACGACCTGCCCGGCGGCGGCCCCGACCGCGATGACCGCTGAGTACGCACCGAGCGCCTTCATCCGGGCCTCGCCGGTGAAGTTGCGCTGGATCAGGCTGAGCACCTGCGGGATCATCACCGCCGAACCGGCGCCCTGCACCAGCCGGAAGACGATCAGTTCGGTGGAGCCCTGCGCCAGCCCGCAGGCCAGCGAGGCCACCGTGAACAGGGCGAGCCCGGTGAGGTGGACCCGGCCGTGACCGAACCGTTCGCCGAGCCGGGCGCCGGTGATCAGCAGCACCGAGTACGTGATGGCGTATCCGGCGACGACCAGCTGGAGTTCGGCGCCCGAGGCGTGCAGATCGGTGCCGATGGTGGGGGCCGCGACATTCACGATGAACACGTCGAGCAGGGCCATGAACTGGGCGGCGAGAACGAGGGCGAGCAGCGGCCGGGGCCGGTTGTCAGTGGTGGGTGCTTCACTTTCTGCAGGTGAGGAAACGGGTGCGGAACCCGGTCCCGTCCGGGGTGTTGTCGTCATGCCGTCGAGCCTGAGGGCATTGCGGTACGGGTGCCGAGAGCCCGCCGATGCTGGTACTGCCAGCACCTGGCAGGCGACGGTTCCGGCACCGAGGATGGTCGTGACGAGGGGGCAAGACGATGGGGGACGTGACGATGGGGGACGTGAAAGTGGCGACTGCACAGCGACGACGGCCCGAGCTGGCCTCGTTCCTGCGCGGCAGGCGCGCCCGGGTGACCCCGGCCGACGTGGGCATGCCGCCGGGTCTCAGGCGGCGCACCCCGGGGCTGCGCCGCGAGGAGGTCGCCCAGCTCTCCGGCGTCGGCGTGACCTGGTACACCTGGCTGGAGCAGGGGCGGCCGATCAACGCGTCCCCGCAGGTCCTGGACGCCGTGGCCCGCACCCTACGGCTCGACCCGCCGGAGCGGGAGCATCTGTACCGCCTGGCACAGGTGCCGTTCGCCCCCGACCCGCAGGGACTGAGGCGCTCGACCGGCCCGGAGGTGCAGGGCATCATCGACGCCCTCGCCCCGCTCCCGGCGGTCGTCTACACCTCGCGCTACGACATCCTGGCCACCAATCCGGGCTACCGCGACCTGTTCCTGATCCCGGAGATCGTCGACATCGGGGTGCCGAACGCGCTGTGGACGCTGTTCACGGTGTCCGAGGAGGCCTGTCCGGTGATGTACCGGGAGCGCGAACTGCCCGTCATGGTGGCGACCTTGCGGTCCTCGTACGGCAGACACGTGGGCGAGCCGGCCTGGGAGGGCTTCATAGGCGCGCTGGCGGCGGCCAGCCCGTACTTCGCCGAGCTGTGGGCGAGCGGAGAAGTGGTCCAGCCGGGGCCCCGGGTCAAGACGTTCCGTCACAAGGCCGTCGGTGAGCTGCGGATGACTTCGCAGTCGCTGTCGATCGACGGGATGCCGGAGTGCCGGATCGTGGTCTACACACCGGAGGACGAGGAGACACGAGAGAAAGCCGCACGGCTACGGGAACACGCAGAAAATCCCGCCTCCTGAAGAAGACGGGATCCTCATAACCGATCTTTGACAACTCAACAGAGTGTCGATGTGTGGAGCTAAGGAGAATTGAACTCCTGACCTCCTGCATGCCATGCAGGCGCTCTACCAACTGAGCTATAGCCCCTTGTGTTCTTCCCGCTCCGCGGGGGCGAACAAGAAGAACTTTAGCCTGCGACCAGCCGGAAAGTGAAATCCGGGTCCGGGCCCTGCTGAACGCCGGTTCCGCCGCTCAGTCGTCGTCGCCGAGCACCGGCTCCGGCAGGGTGCCGGCGTTGTGCTCCAGAAGGCGCCAGCCGCGGGCGCCCTCGCCGAGGACGGACCAGCAGCAGTTGGAGAGGCCGCCGAGGCTCTCCCAGTGGTGGGACTCCAGACCGAGCAGCCGTCCGATGGTGGTGCGGATCGTGCCGCCATGGCTGACCACGACGAGGGTGCCGTCGTCGGGCAGCTTCTCGGCGTGCCGGAGCACGACGGGGGCGGCACGGTCGGCGACCTCTGTCTCCAGTTCGCCACCTCCGCGGCGCACCGGCTCGCCGCGCTTCCACGCGGCATACTCATCGCCGTGCCGGGCGATGATCTCCTCGTGCGTCAGCCCCTGCCAGACGCCGGCGTAGGTCTCGCGCAGGCCCTCGTCGTGGGCCACGTCCAGGCCGGTGAGCTCGGCGAGCTCGGCGGCCGTGTTCGCGGCCCGCTGGAGGTCGGAGGCGACGATCGCGTCGGGTTCGAGCGAGGCCAGCAGCCGGGCGGCGCGGCGGGCCTGGCCGACGCCGGTCTCGGTGAGCTCGACGTCGGTGGTGCCCTGGAAGCGGCGCTCCACGTTCCAGGAGGTCTGGCCGTGCCGCCACAGGATGACGCGGCGGCCCCGCCCTTTGCGGCCGGCGGGAGCGGTCACCGCGGCTCCCCGAATCCGGCGTCGGCCTCCTCGGTCCGGAGCTCGGCGTGCTCCGCGGCCTTGCCGCGCGTCGCCTTGGCGTCGGCCGGCAGCTCCAGCTCGGGGCAGTCCTTCCACAGCCGCTCCAGGGCGTAGAAGACACGCTCCTCGCTGTGCTGGACGTGGACGACGATGTCGACGTAGTCGAGCAGGACCCAGCGGGCCTCGCGGTCGCCCTCGCGGCGCACCGGCTTGACGCCGAGCTCCTTCTGGAGCCGCTCCTCGATCTCGTCGACGATGGACTTGACCTGACGGTCGTTGGGTGCGGACGCCAGCAGGAAGGCGTCGGTGATCGAGAGGACGTCGCTGACGTCGTAGGCGATCACGTCGTGGGCAAGCTTGTCGGCGGCCGCCTGTGCGGCGGTGCGGACGAGCTCGAGAGAACGGTCAGTGGCGGTCACTACAAGGCTTTCGGTCGGTGGTCGATTGACGTCAAGGGTCTCACGGACCGCCGACGCCACCCCACGCGATGGTGGAGATCACGCGGGGTGGCACTACGGCCCGGAGCCGGGCCTAGGACGAGGTGTCCGGCTTGTAGTCCTGGCCGAGGATCACGGATACGTTCGCGCTCGACGCGATCGTGCCCTTCTTGACGGCGCCGGTGGACAGGCCCAGCGTCTTGGCGACCTCGGTGGCGTTCGCCTTGTCCGAGGCATCGGAGTAGAGAACCTGGGACGTGGCCCGGGAAGCGGCGGGCGTGCCGCCGTCGACGAAGGTGAAGCCGCCGTTGAGGAGGGTGACGCGGGCCTTCTCGGTGTTGTCCTTGGCGCCGGTGGCGTTCTGGACGGAGACGCTGACGGCCGCGTCCTTGTCGGGGCTCTTCGCCTTGCCGCCGAGGACGTCCTTGACCACGCTCGCGCTGGCCTCGGCGCTCAGGGTGCCGTCCTGCTGGACGGGCAGCAGCGCGGTCTTGTAGTCGCCGCCCTTGGCGAGGTCGGCGAGCTTGGCGAGGAAGGCGCCGAGGTCGCTGTCGGTCAGGGGCGGGTCGAGGATCTGCGCCAGCGTCTGCACGGTGGTGGTCGCGGCCGTCGGGTCGGAGGACAGCTTGCGCAGCACGCCCTGCATGACCTGGCCGAAGCGCTCCAGCTGGGCGTTCTGGGCCTCGCCGGAGGCGCGGTAGGTGGCGTAGGCGACGGCCATCTTGCCGCTGAGGGTCTGGCTCTTCCCCTTGTTCACCAGGGGTGCCTCGCCCTTCTTCTTGGCGGCCGGGTCGGGCACG
The DNA here is from genome assembly GCF_055570355.1 of Streptomyces sp. NPDC031225. Taxonomy (NCBI): domain Bacteria; kingdom Bacillati; phylum Actinomycetota; class Actinomycetes; order Kitasatosporales; family Streptomycetaceae; genus Streptomyces; species Streptomyces sp. NPDC031225. The sequence continues at coordinate 100,878 of NZ_JBVIHJ010000009.1, forward strand.
GCGGTGTTGGTGTCGACGTCGATGTTGCCGACGAGGTCGACCAGGTTCTGGAGGTAGGGGGTGTCGAGCCGCCAGGTGCCCTGGATGTCGGTGCCCAGGACGGTGTTGAGGGAGTCGAGGGTTCCGGAGGAGCCGTCGTCGTCGACCGACTTGGCGAGGGTGGTCGTCGAGCCGTCGTCGGCCGTCAGGGTGAGGGCGTTGGGGATCAGGACGGTGGTGCCCTGCTTGGTGGTGGTGTTGTCGACGAGCAGCGCCGTGGAGGTGCCGCCCTTCGCGGTGTTGTGCAGATGGACGACGATCACGTCGCGGTTCTGGGCGCTCGCGGCGATCGTGGTGCCCCGCCTGGAGTCCGGCGTCGACAGGCCGGGCAGCTTTCCGGCCTGCCAGAGGTAGCCGACGCCGCCCGCCACGACCAGGGCGAGGACGACGACGAGGGCGACGAGCCGGCTGCGGGCGCGGCGCTTGGCCTCTTCGCGGCGTTCGGTGCGGTTCTCGGTGAAGTTGAGCCAGTCGATGACGTCCTCGGAGTCACCGTCGGGCTCCTCGATGAACGCGAACTGCGCGGTGTGGTACTGCCGTTCGTCGACGTCGGCAGGGTCAGTCCCGGGGCCGTCCGCACCGGGACGGCCCACGCGGTCCTCGTCGGCCGCGGGACGGAAACCCTGGCCGGCCTGGGTGTCCTCGGCGTAGCCCTGGCCGCCCTGTGTGGTCGGCTGCGTGCCCTCGCCGCGGGCGCCCTGCTGCGGGATGTAGGCCGTTTGCTCGGCGACGCGGGGCTGCTGACCGCTCGCGGCGGCCCGGCCGTAGGGGTCGTACGCCGTCGCCGAACCGCCGCCGTGCTGGGTCCCGTTGGCGTACGGGTCGTAGGGCGGCACGGGCGCCTGGTGCCCAGTGTCTCCGGTGCCGTAGGGGTCGTATGTCGGGACGGGGTTCTGGCTGCCCGTGTCGTACGGAGCGGGCTGCTGCCGGCCGCCGGTGGCGTACGGGTCGTAGCCGTAGCCCTGCTGTGCGTAGGGGTCGTACTGCTGCTGGGGGGCTTGCTGTGGCGGGGCCTGTTGGTAGACCGGCCTGCCGTAGTCGTCGTAGCCGACGAGTACGTACTGGTTCTCCTGGTCGTCGCCGTAGCCCGCGTCGTATCGGTCGTTCACCGGTGCCCCTCTCGGCTCACTCGCCGCGGTACAGCTCGCGTTTGTCGATGTAACGCACGACACCGTCCGGCACCAGATACCAGACGGGGTCGCCCTTGGCGACTCTCACCCGGCAGTCGGTGGAGGAGATGGCCAGGGCGGGGACCTCGACGAGCGAGACGCCGCCCTCGGGCAGCCCGGGGTCGGCCAGGGTGTGCCCGGGCCGGGTGACTCCGATGAAGTGCGCGAGGGAGAACAGCTCTTCCGCGTCCCGCCAGGTGAGGATCTGGCCGAGGGCGTCGGCGCCCGTGATGAAGAAGAGGTCGGTTTCGGGGTTCAGGGCCTTCAGGTCGCGCAGCGTGTCCGTGGTGTAGGTCGCGCCACCGCGGTCGATGTCGATGCGACTGACGGAGAACTGCGGGTTCTCGGCGGTCGCGATGACCGTCATCAGATAGCGGTCCTCGGCCGGGGAGACCGCGCGGTGGGTCTTCTGCCAGGGCTGGCCGGTCGGTACGAACACGACCTCGTCCAGGTGGAACTGCGCGGCGACCTCGCTGGCCGCCACGAGGTGCCCGTGGTGGATCGGGTCGAACGTCCCGCCCATGACCCCGAGGCGACGCTTGCCGGGGTTCGACGGGCCGTTGCCCTGGCCGGTAGGCATGTCCTGCTCTCCCATGCGTGCAGACCCTACCGGCCCGGCCTGAGGGCACCGTCAGACGGTGGCCCGGAGTGCCCTGCTTTGAGCACCCGGTGCCTCAGCGGTCGCGGTTGAAACGGGTGGTGATCCACAGCAGAAGCAGCAGAAGGATGAACGCGCCTCCGCCGGTCACCAACGGGTTGAGGCTCTCGTGGTTGCCGCCGTGCTCCTCGCCCTCGGCAGCGAGGGTGACCAACTGGGCAGCGGTGCTGTGGAAGCTCATCTTCGGCAGGACCTATCCGGTGGGCGGGATAAAGACGTCGGCCCATCGTAAGCGGGCACCGAGGCGGGGATCACGCCGACTCCACCGTTGGGAGGCGACGGGGCGTTCGGGGACTGCGGGGAACCTTCGCTCTCCCTCAGTCGTCCTTCCGCTTGTACCCCCGCAGCAGGAACCACGCGGTGAACGCACAGCCCACAAACATCACGACCAGTACGACCCGGAGCAGATTTCCGGACCCTTGCTGCTCGGCGGCGCTCGCGGCCTCGGTGAGCCAGGCGGCCCGGGTGTGCTCCATGACGTGGACTCCTTCGCTGTACTGCCCGTCCACGCTATCTCCGCCTAGGCTGGGGTCTGCTTCGGGGGCGCAAAGGGCCGCACAAGGGTCCGCAAAGGATCACAGAGGCCGAAGAGGCACAGCCAAAGACGCACATGGGGGAAGACATGTCCGACGACGGCCATCAGAACAACGGACACGAGAACGTGCCGAGCAGGCAGCGCAAGCGTTTCCCGGGAATCTCCTCGCGTGCGTACGAACACCCCGCCGACCGCTCCGCCCTGGTGGCGCTGCGCAAGCTGAGCGGTTTCGACACGGTGTTCAAGGCGCTCAGTGGTCTGCTCCCCGAGCGGAGCCTGCGGCTGCTGTTCCTGTCCGACTCGGTGCGCGTGTCCGACCAGCAGTTCGCGTACCTCAACGACATGCTGCGGGACGCGTGTTACATCCTGGACCTGGAGAAGGTCCCGCCGATGTACGTCAACCAGGACCCGCTGCCGAACGCGATGTGCATCGGTTTGGACGAGCCGATCATCGTCGTCACCACGGGCCTGGTCGACCTGCTCGACGAGGAGGAGATGCGGGCGGTCGTCGGGCACGAGGTGGGGCACGCCCTGTCCGGCCACTCGGTCTACCGGACCATCCTGCTGTTCCTGACCGGCCTCGCGCTCAGGGTGGCGTGGATCCCGCTGGGCAACATCGCGATCATGGCGATCGTGACCGCGCTGCGCGAGTGGTTCCGCAAGTCGGAGCTGTCGGCGGACCGGGCGGGCCTGTTGGTCGGCCAGGACCTGCGGGCCTCGATGCGCGGCCTGATGAAGCTCGCCGGCGGCCACCATCTGCACGAGATGAACGTGGACGCGTTCCTCAAGCAGGCCGAGGAGTACGAGGCCGGCGGCGACCTGCGCGACTCGGTCCTGAAGATCCTGAACATCCTGCCGCGCACCCACCCCTTCACCACCATCCGGGCGGCCGAGCTGAAGAAGTGGGCCGAGTCCCGCGACTACCAGCGGATCATGGACGGCCACTACCCACGCCGTACCGAGGACAAGAACACCTCGGTCTCCGACTCCTTCCGTGAGTCGGCGGCCAGTTACGCGACGAACGTCAAGAGCTCCAAGGACCCGCTGATGAAGCTGGTCAGCGACATCGCGGGCGGAGCGGGTGACCTGGGCGGCCGGGTTCGCCGGGGCTTCGGCGGCTTCTCGAGCTCCGCGCCGGGGCCGGACGAGCCGCCGACGGACACGCCCCGGAACGGGACGGACCAGCCGCCGACGGACACGCCGCGGAACGACGAGGAGGACTGACGCCTCCTGAGGACGCGGGGCCGTACCGACGCGGGAGCGTATCGATGTGCGGCTCCGCCACGGGGCCGGTGACCGGCCCCGAGCCGCCACGGTCCTGACCCCCGCCTGTCATGGGCGTGACCGACCCCCATCGCATCCTGGCGCCGGCCCGCCCCTGCCGCCGGCACCCACCCGCCGGAGGGCGGGACGGGCCGTGCGAGCCGCCGGCTCTGATCCCACCCACACTCCACCGGCTCGCACGTGCCACCGCCCCCCATCCGTCACCGGCCGGCCCCCGACGAAGCGACCGACAGCCGCCGGTCACACCTTCGGCTGTGCGCTGGTGGCCAGGGAACCGCAGAGCGCCGTCGCACTGCCCGTCGCGAACGGATCCGTGCCGGCCGGCCCACCCGCCTTCGCGCTCTGGCCGGCCAGCAAGGGGTGCAGCCGGTTCGTGGAGTCCTCCGCGCACGACAGCGGTCCGGCCTGGACGTAGGAGACGACCAGCTGGGCCGTGTGCATCCGCAGGTCGTCCCGGTCGAACCGGAAGTGCAGCTCGCGCCGGACGGTGAACAGCGAGACCTCGGCATCCGCGCCGACGGTCGACCGCAGCGCGTACACGAACGTGTGGTCCGCGGTGACCTCTAGTGTCGACGAGTCGGTCTCGGCGGCCTGGAGACTGCCCTGCACCCGGATCCTGTCGTCGGCCAGGTGTGTCTCGGCGGGGTCGAAGCGGACCAGCCACCCGGTCGGCGCGTGCCGCCCGTCCGGGGTCGGATGGGCGAAACTCTGGTCGAACTGGTCGAGTTGGTCGGTATCGAGGAGGACCCGCACCCCACGGACCTGGTCACCGGCGAGGACGTCGGGGTCGAGCGAGGACCGCACGATGTAGTCCTTGGCCGTGGTCAGCGCGCTCACGACCTGGCTGTCGGAGAAGTGCTCGGTGCGGCGGGAGACCGGGAGCGGGATGCCCTCGGCGCCGATACGGAACTGCGCGGCGGGGCTGTGCGCGTACAGGTACTCGGCGTCGGGGTGGCCCGGGACCCTGCCCTCGGGGGCCAGCGGGATGACGGTCATCCGCAGCGGCTCGACGGGCTGCTGGGCCGCGGAGGTCTGGTAGGGGTTGCGTACGCCCATGTAGATCGCGGTGCCGAGGGCGAGGGCGATCAGCAGGACCAGGATGAGCGCCTGCCGGGACAGTCCCCGGCGCAGCGGCGGGCGGCGGCGCACGGCGGGCGCGTGGTCGGCGATGCGCTCCTGCGCGGAGTACTCCTGGAGCCGGGCAGCGCGGACGAACGACTCGTCGAAGACGACGGATCGGTACTCTTCCTCGCCACCTCCGGGGCCGCCCTCGGGTGTCCCCTCAGGCGGGTCTCCAGGCCCTCCCATATCTTCAGAGTAGGTCTCGGGGAGCTCGGGTAAACGCCCCGCTGCGCGACAAGTTCTGACAGGTTCTCACCAGGTTCGTCAGAGGTCGGTCCAGGGAGTGCCCGGGGAGTGCTCAGGGAGTGCGCGGAACCGCGGAGACGGCCGGATGGGAGTAGTCGGCGGACGCCGAGGGGGTCGCCGTGCTCGCCTGCTCCAGGCCGGTGGAGGCGGGCGGCGGAACCCGGTCGCGGCTGCCGGTGGAGGAGCCCCGGTAGACCGCCGTGAAGGCCAGCGCGACCATGCCGATGCCCATGACCAGGGCGAGCATCCAGGCGACGGGGCGGTGCCAGCGGACCTGTTTGCCGTACGTCCCCGGGGCGCTGTAGCGGCCTTCGAGGATCTCGGTGTCGTCCAGGTCGTCGAGGTCGGGATCACGGCCGAAAGCGCCGCGTCCGTAGCCGTCCTCGTACCGCTCGCCTCTGGGGCGGGCGCGGCGGGCCTCGGCCTCGGAGGCCTCCGCTCTGGCCTGGGCGGCGGCCAGGAGGCGCTCGACGGCGGTCGGCTCGTGCACCACGGCCGCCTGTACGAAGGCCTCGTCGAAGACCACGGAGGCGAACTCTTCGTCCGACACCCCGCGGTCGTGGTCGTCGTCGGGCTCCCAGCCGTCAGGGAACGGCGTGCCCCCCACGTCCTCCGGCACGGATCCAGAGTAGACCTGGGGGGTCATTTTGGGCAGACGGTATGGAAATTCATCCGCCCTGTGAGACGCCGCCGGTTCGTCCCCGGCCGGCGGGCTCAGCGGCGGATGTGCCCGTCGCCGGTGACGATGTACTTCGTGCTGGTCAGCTCCGGCAGGCCCATCGGGCCGCGGGCGTGCAGCTTCTGGGTGGAGATGCCGATCTCCGCGCCGAAGCCGAACTGGCCGCCGTCGGTGAAGCGGGTGGAGGCGTTGACCGCGACGGTCGTGGAGTCGACCAGCTGGGTGAAGCGGCGGGCCGCCTGCTGGGAGGTGGTGACGATGGCCTCGGTGTGGCCGGAGGTCCACAGCCGGATGTGCTCGACGGCCTTGTCGAGGGAGTCGACGACGGCTGCGGCGATGTCGTAGGAGAGGTACTCGGTGTCCCAGTCCTCCAGGGTGGCCTCGACGACGGTCGCCTCGGTGTCCTTCGCGTACGCGAGCACGCGCGGGTCGGCGTGGACGGTCACCCCGGCCTCCGCGAGGGCGTCCAGGGCGCGCGGCAGGAACTCGGGGGCGATGTCCTGGTGGACGAGGAGGGTCTCGGCGGAGTTGCAGACGCTGGGGCGCTGGGCCTTGGAGTTGATCAGGATGTCGATCGCCATGTCGAGGTCGGCGTGGGCGTCGACGTAGACGTGGCAGTTGCCGGTGCCGGTCTCGATGACGGGGACGATCGACTCGGTCACGACGGTCTGGATCAGCGAGGCGCCGCCGCGCGGGATCAGTACGTCGACCAGGCCGCGGGCGCGCATCAGCTCGCGCACGCTGTCGCGGTTCTCGCCGGGCACGAGCTGGATGGCGTCGGCGGGCAGCCCGGCCCCGCCCACGGCGTCGCGCAGGACCCGCACGAGGGCGTTGTTCGACTCGTAGGCGGAGGCCGAGCCGCGCAGCAGGACGGCGTTGCCGGACTTCAGGCACAGGGCGGCGGCGTCGACGGTGACGTTCGGGCGGGCCTCGTAGATGATCCCGACGACGCCGAGCGGGACGCGGACCTGGCGCAGATCGATGCCGTTGGGCAGGGTCGAGCCGCGGACGACCTCGCCGACGGGGTCGGGCAGCGCCACGACATCCCGGACGTCGGAGGCGATCGCGCGCACCCGCTCCGGGGTGAGGGTGAGCCGGTCGATGACGGTCTCGCTGGTACCGGCCTCGCGGGCCTTGGCGATGTCCTTGGCGTTGGCCTCGACGATCTCGCTCGTACGGACCTCCAGCGCGTCCGCGATGGCGAGCAGCGCGTCGTCCTTCTCGGCCCTCGGCAGCGGGGCGAGGTCGGCGGCGGCGGCCTTGGCCCGGTAGGCGGCCTGGGTGACCGGAGTCATGGAGTCGTACGGCGAGAGCGAGGTCATACCGGAAGGGTAGTGCGCCGCGCGGGGCCGTCCAGCGGGTGTTCCACAGCGCGAGACGGGATCAAAGGGACACCGGTGGGCGGGTGTCGGAGGGCGGCGCTCAGTACGGGTGGACTCCGACCGGCGACGCCGGCGGCGGACCGTAGCCTTCCGCGATCCGCTGGTGGTAGGTCTGGCGGTCGATGACCTCAAGACCGACGATCTCCCACGGCGGCAGGCCCGCGGTCTGGCGGTGCTCGCCCCACAGGCGCAGGGCCACGGCGGCCGCGTCGTGCAGGTCGCGGGCCTCCTCCCAGTACCGGATCTCCGCGTGGTCGTTGGCGTAGCGGCTGGTCAGCAGGAAGGGGTGGTCGTGGGCGAGCTGTTCGAGGGCGCGCCGGAGCTCCTTGAGCGGGGCCTCCTCGCCGGAGACGCTGAGCGTGACGTGCCACAGCCGGGGCAGGTCCTCGGGTTCCTCACGCGCGAAGCGGTCCCCGGCGGCGACGCTCGTCAGCGCCCGCTCCTCACCGGCCGCCCGCGCGACGGAAGCGCCGGGGCCGCCGCGGGAGGCCGTCGCACCGTCGCGGGACGCCGCCGCCCCAGGGCGCACTCGTCTCACGACGGCCTCCTTTACGCACAGATCGACCCCATGGGTCGGCGGAATGTGTCCCTGAGACAAAGTTGAGCAGGCCGCAAGAGCTCGTGGGGCGGTTTTGCGGAACGTCCACCTCAGGGCGACGCTCTTGGCAGGGCGTTCACCCCGTTTTCGGGCACCCGGGGCACCCGGGGTGCCCGAAGCAGCCGGTTGGCCGGTGGCCATGGGCCGGTGGCCGTCAGGGGTGCAGGATCACCAGATCGTCCCGGTGGACGACCTCCCGCTCGTACGCGGGCCCCAGCTCCCGTGCCAGTTCCCGGGTCGAGCGGCCGATCAGCCGCGGGATCTCCTTGGCGTCGAAGTTGACGAGTCCGCGGGCCACCGCGTGTCCCGTGCCGTCCCGCAGTTCGACGGGGTCGCCCGCGACGAACTCGCCCTCGACGGAGGCGATCCCGGCCGGCAGCAGGGACGTGCGGCGATCGACGACCGCCTTCACCGCCCCGTCGTCCAGGGTCAGGGAGCCCTGCGGGGTGGACGCGTGCTGGAGCCACAGCAGCCGGTCCGCGGAGCGCTTGTCGGCGGGGTGGAAGTAGGTGCCGGTGTCGCCGCCGGACAGCGCGTCGGACGCGTGGACCGTGCTGGTCAGCACCACGGGGATGCCGGCGGCGGCCGCGATCCTGGCGGCCTCGACCTTGGTGACCATGCCGCCGGTGCCGACGCCCGCCTTGCCCGCGCTGCCGATCTCGACGCCCGCCAGGTCGGCCGGTCCCCGCACCTGAGCTATCCGCGAGGTACCCGGCTTGCTCGGGTCGCCGTCGTAGACGCCGTCGATGTCGGAGAGCAGGACCAGCAGGTCGGCGTGGACGAGATGCGCGACGAGTGCCGCGAGCCGGTCGTTGTCGCCGAAGCGGATCTCGTCGGTGGCGACGGTGTCGTTCTCGTTGACGATCGGCAGGGCACCCATCGCGAGGAGCTTGTCGAGGGTGCGGGAGGCGTTGCGGTGGTGGGCGCGGCGGCTCATGTCGTCGCTGGTCAGCAGCACTTGGCCGACGCGGACGCCGTAGCGGGCGAAGGAGGCGGTGTAGCGGGCGACGAGGAGGCCCTGGCCGACGCTGGCGGCGGCCTGCTGGCGGGCGAGGTCACGGGGGCGGCGGCGCAGCCCGAGCGGGGCGAGTCCGGCGGCGATGGCACCGGAGGAGACGAGGACGATCTCCTTCTCGCCTCCGCTGCGACTCTTGGCGAGGACGTCGACGAGCGCGTCGACCCGGTCGGCGTCGAGGCCGCCGGAGGCGGTGGTCAGCGAGGAGGACCCCACCTTGACGACGATCCTGCGGGCCTCGCCCACGGCCTGCCTTGCCCCTGCCACCTTGTGTCCTGTCCCCTCGCGCCACTTCGGGTACCTCGCCCGCAATGTACGCGAAGGGGACGCGGGGACGCGCATCCGTCCAGTCCCCGGACCCGGTACCGGACGCGTTTTCACCTCGGCCCGGTTCCCCTTCCGAGAAAAGCGGAATTACACCCTCCCGTTAATCGAAAGTGAATTCTTTCCGACATCAGGATGTACAACCATTCACCTTCCGCCCGTGTCGAACCGGCCATGAACATCCGTCGGCTGCGTGCCGTCCTCCGCGTTCCCGGGAAAAGCGAACTTCTCCTGGTGATCCTTTTCGCCGCCGGTTTCGCGGCGCTTCCCGTCCTCGCGCTGCTGCCGTCACTGTGGGGCTTCACGGCGGCGTGGGCCGTGACCTATCTGGCGGACGAGGCACTGCACGCGAAGGCCCCGGGGTTCGTCCGCCGCCTGGCGGCACTACAGCTCAGCCGCACCCTGCGGTTCGCCGTGCGCACCGTGATGCTGCTGGCCCTGGCCGACCGGATGGACGCGCCGGACATGGTGCTGGTCACCGGGCTCGCCGCCCTCAGCGCCCATTTCCTGCTGGTGACGATGTATTCGGCGGTGCATCATGCGATCCGCAGGAGACGCGTGCTCCCGGTGATCGTGCGCAATCTCGACATGAGCGGAATCGAGATCCCCGAACGACCGCCCGCTTATCTCTACCGGCGTTTCCTGCGCAAGCTGCTCCACCTCGATCTGCCGGCCCACGCGGGACTTCTCACCGCGCTGGCAACCGGAACGTGGTATTCGGCCTACGTCGGTTACGCGCTGACGACGGCCGCCTCGCTGGCCGCCCTCACCGCACTGCTGGGACGGTTCCGCGCGGTCCGCCGGATGCCCGGCCGGGACGCGGTGATCGGCGAGGTCAACCGCCAACTCGCCGGACACCGGCCCGAGGTGGCGCTGTACTTCAGCTTCGCCGCGGTCTCCCGCGACTTCATGTACCAGGTCAACATGTGGATCGAGACGCTTGAGCAGCTCGACCGGCGCCCGGTGATCGTCCTTCGCGAGCGGGCCTCGTTCCGCTTCCTCGGCCGGACCCGGATCCCCGTCATCTGCGTGCCCAAGGCGGACGACCTGGCCGAGCTGGAGCTGTCCGGCGTCCGGGTCGTCCTCTACCCCGGCAACGCCGGCAAGAACGTCCACATGCTGCGCGTCGCCGAGGCCAAACACGTCTTCATCGGGCACGGCGACAGCGACAAGCTCGCCAGCAGCAACCGCGTCAGCAAGGTGTACGACGAGATCTGGGTGGCCGGAAAGGCGGGCCGGGACCGCTACCGGCGGGTGCGCCACGCCATCAGCGACGAGGCCATCGTCGAGGTGGGCCGCCCGCAGCTGGCACCGGTCCGGCCGCACGCCGGCCACGTCCCGGGCCCGGTGCCCGTCGTCCTGTACGCCCCCACCTGGGAGGGCTGGAGCGACGACGACTGCCACACCTCGCTGATCCCGATGGGCGTACCCCTGATCGAGGGGCTCCTCGCGGAGAACGTCCGGATCATCTACAAGCCGCACCCCCTCACCGGCAAGCGCTCCCCCGAGGCGGCCGCCGCGGACCGGGCCATCAGGGAGCTGCTGGGAGCCGGCCACGACAAGGGCGTGGAGAGCGCGAGACCCCGGCTCCAGGAGATACGGACCCGCCTCGGCGAACTGTCCGGACACCACGAGGGCGACGACGCCCAGCAGTTGAGGGACGCGCGGGTCCCCGACCGGGACGGCGCCGCCGAGTGGCAGGAGCTGCGGGACGAGTGGCACCGGATCTTCTGGGAGAGCCGGAGCAGCGCACGCCACCACGTGATCCTCGACCAGCTCCCCACCCTGTACGAGTGCTTCAACCAGGCGGACCTGCTCATCAGTGACGTCTCCTCGGTGGTCGCCGACTTCGTGGCGAGCCTCAAGCCGTACGTCCTGACCAACGCCCAGGACCTGCCCGACGAGGAGTTCCGGGCCGCCTACACGACCGCGGGCGGCGCGTATCTGCTCGACCGCGCCTGCGGCCGGCTGCCGGAGATCCTGCGTTCGGTCCGCGAACCCCGCCACGACCCGATGGCCCCGCAGCGCCGTGTTCTCAAGGAGTACGTCCTCGGCCCGGACCACCCGTCCTCCATGAAGCGCTTCAACGCCGCCGTCAACGAGCTGGCCGTCCGCTCGGACGCGGAACGGGCCGAGGATCTCGTGACCCCGCTCGCGTGACCCCGCGCGGCCTGTCGCACCGGGTTCACCGCCACGCCGGGCAGCGGACACGCGCGTGTCGTCCGAAGGCCGGTACCCGTTAACCAAGGCGTCCGTCTCGCGACGACCTTGGAGTGACCTCAGTGCGCACACCCCTCCCCCGCCTCCGGTCCGCGCTGCGGCTGCCGGGCCGGCAGACCGCGACGAGAGCCCTCGTCGCCGCCGTCCTGGCAGCCGCCGTCGTCGCCCAGGCCGTCGCCGCCCTGCGCCCGCACGTCCCGTTGCTGCTCGCCGCCGTGGCCGCCTCCCTGGCCGCCGAGGGCGTCCTGCACCGGTGGCAGCGCGGCATGGTGTCCCTGTTCGCCAAAACGCACGCGGACATCACCGTGCGGCATGTCCTGCGCGACCTGCTGCTGGTCGTCGGCCTGCTGCGGCTCGCCCCGGAGGCCGAGGAAACGGCGTACACCCTGCTGGTGGCCGGTCTGCTCGCCTTCTACGCGCTGCACTGCGCGATCCAGTCGGCCTCCGTCCTGGTCCGCCGCACCCGCACCCTGCCGGTGCTCACCCGGAACATCGACGCCTCCGCGCTGCGTCTGACCCCGGCCCCGTCCGCCCTGCTGCGCCGCCCCGGCCCCCGCCTGCTGGTCCACGGTCTGCCCGCCACGACGGGGCTGCTGGTCACCGCGGCCACCGGTGAACCCGGGTGCGCGGCCTTCGGCATCGCCATGTCCCTCGGGCTCGCGCTCATCGGCCTGTACGACCTGCTCGTACGGCTGCTGCCGAGCCGTCGGCCGGCGGGCGAGCAGGAGGTGCTGGACTGGTTCGAGGCGTGGCTCGCGGAGTACCGGCCGACGGTGGGCCTCTACTTCTCCGGCGGGGCGTCCTCCGCCTACCAGGCCAACATGTGGCTGGAGCCGCTCGCGAAGCTCGACGCGAGGCCGGTCATCGTGCTGCGCGAGCGGTTCATGATGCAGAGGATCGCCGCGACCGACGTCCCGATCGTCTGCCTGCCGAAGGTGTCCACGCTGCTGCGCCTGGAGCAGTCCACGCTCCAGGTCCTCATCCACCCGTCGAACTCCGGCAAGACCTCGCAGGTCCTGCGCATCCCGACGATCAAGCACACCTTCGTCAACCACGGCGAGAGCGACAAGCTGTCCTCCTGCAACCCGTACGCGAAGGCCTACGACGAGGTGTGGGTGGCCGGCCCCGCGGCGCGCGAGCGGTACGCGGCGGCCGAGGTCGGCGTCGAGGACAAGGACGTGGTGGAGATCGGCCGCCCGCAGCTGGACGCCGTACGGCCGCACTCGGGGCCGCCCACGGGCACGTACCTGACCGTGCTGTACGCGCCGACCTGGGAGGGCTGGGACGGCAACCCGGGCAACACCTCGGTGGTCGAGGCCGGCGAGAACCTGGTGCGGGCGCTGCTGGCGGATCCCGGCGTCCGGCTGCTGTACAAGCCGCATCCACTGACCGGATCGGTGGACGCGAGGGCTGGTGCTGCGGATCTGCGGATCCGTGAGCTGGTGCGGGCGGCGAACCGGGAGCGGACGGCGCAACGGCCCGCCGACGACGGTGAACTCGCGCGAAGCACAAGCGAGTTGGACCGGCTCACCACGGCGTCCTTCCGGGCCGCCGCGGACTCGGTGGAGCGGATGCTGCTCCAGTCCACCCCGGAGCGCGGCCGCGCGGCCGCGGTGACCGGGGCCACCGCGGCCTGGGAACGGGCCTACTGGGCCTCGCTGCCGGAGGGGGAGCACCAGGTCGTGACCGCCGCCCGGCCCACGCTGTACGCCTGCTTCAACCGGGCCGACCTGCTGATCAGCGATGTGTCGAGCGTGGTCAGCGACTTCCTGGCGAGCGGGAAGCCGTACGCGGTCGCGAACACCAGCGGGCTGAGCGAGGGCGCGTTCCGTGCGGCCTTCCCCACCGCGGGTGCGGCGACCGTGCTGACGCCGGACGCGGTGGGTGTGCCCGCGCTGCTGGACGCGGTGCGGCACCCCGAGCGGGACACGTTCGCGGCGGCGCGGGCCGAGCTGAAGCGGCTGCTGCTGGGACCGGACGAACCGTCGTCGCAGGAACGGTTCGACATGGCCGTTCAGGCGCTGTGCGCGGTGGCCCGGGGACGGCGGCTTCCCGGGCAGCGGCGCGACGAGGAGACCGTGTCGGTCTCCGGGACGCTCACGCTGCCGGGATGAGAACCCTTCGCGCTTTGCGGACCGCCCGGCGCAGCAACTGGTCGACCCCCACCTCCCGGTAGCCCGGCACCTCGCGGGCCTCCCGCGGCTCGGCCAGATAGAGCGAGTCGGCGAGACCCGTCGTCCGGTCGCGGAAGAAGGGGTACGCGAAGTACACCCGCCGTCCCCCCTTCTCCAGCACCGTCTCCGGCGTCTTCTTCGCCTTCATGAACTCCAGGACCTCCACCAGGAGATCGGGACGCCCCGACGCCACCAACTGCAGCCGCAGGCGCTCGTGGACCCGGAGACGGTGGGCCACCTCGCCCGTCCAGTACGCGTCGACCAGGGGTTTCGCCAACGCCAGCTTCTCCTGGCGGACCGCCTCGCTGTCCTTCAGGAACTTCGGGCCGAACTGCGGGAGCAGGGTGACGAGGAAGGGGCGGACCATCAGCGCGTCACGCCTGGCACCCGCGGGGACCATGTCGGCGATCAGGTTCATCAGGGCCCGCGCGGAGTCGAAGCGCAGGGTGTGACTGCCGGTCCTGGTGACGTGCTTGCCGTCCTCGCGGCCCACCAGGTAGTAGCAGGTGTGGTCGGCGATCACGGAGACGCCGTCGGCCCGCAGATAGGCCTCCATCGTGAACAGGGCGTCCTCGCCGGTCCACAGGGACTCGTCGAAACGCATGCTGTGCCGTTCGAGGAACGCGCGGCGGAACAGCTTCTGCGCGCTCAGCGTGAACTTGATGTTGGACGAGAAGACGTCGGTCCGCTCCAGTGTGCTGCCCCACATCGACGTCGGCGGTTTGCGGTTGACGCCCTCGACCCGGCCGAGGACGACGTCCGTGCCGTTGCGGTCGGCCATCGCGACCATCCGTTCCAGCGCCTCCGGGGCGAGCCGGTCGTCGGCGTCGAGGAAGAAGACGTAGCGCCCGCTCGCCTTGCCCAGGCCGACGTTGCGCGGGCCGCTGGGGCCACCGGAGTTGTCCTGCCGGACCACCATGACGTCCAGGTGTGTCCGTGCCGCGAACTCCTCCAGGTACTCCCCGGTGCCGTCCGGGGAGCCGTCGTCGACGGCGATGACCTCGATGCGGGCGGGGTCGAGGGTCTGTGCCTCGACGGAGGCCAGGCAGTCGACCAGGTAGGGCATCGCTTCGTAGGCCCCGATGACCACGGTCACGTCAGGCTGCACAAGGGACACGGTTCCCCCAGTCACGGTGATTGCTTCCGGCACCGGGATATACGCAAAAGGGCCCGGTTTTCGGTAATCAGCGCCGAAAACCGGACCCTTTCTTTACGAAGTGCTGGTCAGACCACGGTCTCCGCAGCTCCCGCCGCCGCCCGTGACTCCTGGCCGACGTTGCGCGCCTCGGCCTTGATCGCCAGGTTCGCCACCGCGGTGTTGAACTGCTCGATCGAGGTCGGCTCGTCCGGCCCGAGCAGGTACTGCTTGAGCTCCACCCGGTCCTCGGCCAGCGGGTCGGCCGCCGGGTCGCGGACCGCGTCCAGGAGCCCGCCCAGTTCGGCCGCGCTGTTGGACAGGATCGTGGCGGCCCGCACCGCGGTGTTCTGCCGCTTGAACTCCTCCACGCCCAGCTCGGCGGAGTCCGTGACCGCGTACGGCTTGCCGCTCGCGATGAAGTCGGAGACCACGCTGGAGATGTCGGAGACCATCGCGTCGGACACGTTGAAGCAGTCGTACAGACGCGGCTCGGCACCGGTGATCACGCGGTGCTCCCACACCGCGAAGGAACGCCAGTACGCCTCGTTCCACTCGCCTCGCAGCCGGGCGATCTCCTCGTACTTGACGACGTCGACCACTCCGTCGCGGGAGGCTTCGGCCTCGTCACCCTTGTCGCCGCCACCGCCGGCCAGCATGGCGATCCGGGCCTCGATGCGGGCGAGGTCGGCCTTGGCCTGCGCCTGCGTGCTCGCGTCGGCCGGGAAGCGTGGGTCGGCGGCACGCTCGGCCGCCGCCTTCTCGATCAGGTCGGTGACCTTCTGGTGCGCGGCGCCGGCCTTGGCGAGGACCGTGCCGGTGAAGGGGTGCGGCTTGTAGAGGACCCGCACCGGAGGGTCGGCCTTCAGCAGCTTCCGCACGATGCTCTCGCCGGCCAGCATGAGCGAGGTGTTGCCCGGGTCGCCGTCCCAGCCCTCCCAGGTGGGCGCGTACAGGACCGTGGGCATACGGCCCTCGGGCACCCCCGCCCGGAGCTGGATCGGCGCCAGCTGCGGGCGGCCGACCTCGACGATGTCCTCGTCGCGGACGCCGACGTCGGCGATGGCGTAGCGGTCGCGGCCCGCGCGGCCGGCCACCCACACCTCGTCGTACGCCTTGCTGAACGGGTTGACGCTCGCCAGCTTGTCGCTGTCGCCGTGGCCGATGAAGACGTGCTTCATGGTGGGGACGCGCAGCAGGTGGATGTTCTTGCCGACGTTCGCCGCGTACAGCGCGACCCGCACCGTGGACAGGTCCATGTTCATCAGGTGCACCCCTCCGGGCACGCAGATGACGGGGACCGTGGTGGGCGCGAGGCTCTGCAGTATGGCCCGCTCACGCAGGATGATCAGCGGCCTGGAGTCCAGCTGCTCCATGGTCTCCAGCCACATGTTGACCTGATAGACGGACTCCTTGGAACCGGAGAAGTACAGCACCGTCTCCGGCTGGTAGTCGCGCAGCCAGTCGTCGACCTTGGCGAGGATCTTGTCGGCGTTCGGCGGGACCTTCTTGCCGCGCACGTACGGCATCAGCGCGACGACGTACAGGGAACCGAACGCGATCGTCACGGCGATGCCGAGGAAGGCGGGCAGCGGCGAGTCCAGCTGGGCGGCGACGATTATGCCGACCACGGCCGCGAGGTCGAGGTGGAGCATCTTCTCGGCGGAGCGGTTGAGCAGCCCCAGCGGCGGGGCGTCCGGGATGCGGACGCGCGAGGCCAGGTCGACGTTGCGGGTGGCCACCGGCAGCCGGCGGCGGTTGCGGATCAGGGTGACCAGCGCGCCGTGCGGGGCCTGGAGGCCGTAGAACGCGATGAAGCAGGCGGTCGCCGCGTAGAAGATCAGACCGTCCGACAGGTTCATGCGGGCCAGCAGCAGGATCAGCAGGAGCTGTCTGATCAGGAAGCGGATCGACAGACCGGCGCGCACCTTGCTGAGGCGGTTGACCAGATAGCTGCCCTGGCGGTGCAGATAGTGGTCCGCGAGGTAGGTCACGGCGGTCGCGGCCGCGAAGGCGGGAACGCTCGGGACGAGCGCGGCCACCATTATGGCGGGGAAGCCCGCCATCATGAGGACCGCCGCAGCAAGCTCGGCCGCGCTGCCCACCCGGGCGACGCGAATAGCGGTGCTTATCACTGAAAACCTGCTCTGGGAGGGATGCCGGTTGTTGACGAATTAGTGACGCTTAAGGCTTCAGGCCCCTGTGAATGCACCAGGAACGGGCAGCCACAGAGGCCTGAATTTGCGGAAGGCTATTTGTTCCCGATTATGCCACGCCGTCCTGACGGTCCAGGACACTGGCCAGTGCCTGCTCGAATCCGGAGGCCCGGCCCGCGGAGGCCGTCGGGTCCTGCTGGCGGACGTCGATGACGTGGCCGGTCAGCTCGGAGAGCAGCACGTCGAGCGAGGTGCGGGCCACCGCCTCGGAGGACAGCAGGCTGCCCGCGGGCTCCTGGCCGAAGGCCTTGGTGCGCATGGGTGTGGCGGTGCGCTCGGGGTTGATGCAGTTCACCCGGATGCCTTCACCCGCCCATTCGTCGGACAGGGCCTGCGTCAGGTTGACCATCGCCGCCTTGGTCGAGGAGTACAGGCTGTACTCGGCGCGGCCGCGGGTGTAGCTGCTGGAGGTGTACAGCAGCAGCTGGCCCTTGGTCTCGGCCAGGTACTTGTAGGAGGAGCGGGCGATCTGCACCGGGGCCAGGTAGTTGACCTTCAGCGCCTCCTCGATGGTGGCGTTGTCGGTCTCGGCGAGCTTGCCGATGCGCAGCACGCCCGCGGTGTTGACGACGTAGTCGATGCGCCCGGTCTCGCCGTACGCCTTGGACAGCGCGTCGTCGACCTCCTCCGGGTTCTCCACGTGGGTGCCGGTGGTGGAGCGCCCGAGGGCGTACACCTTCGAGCCGAAGGACTCGGCGAGTTCGGCGATGTCCTTGCCGATGCCGTACGAGCCGCCGAAGACGACGACGGTCCTGCCGGTCAGCAGCTCGCGGTAGGCCGCCTCGTCGACCTGCTCCGGCGCGGCCGTGGAGGCGAGCTGGAACAGCTTGTCGGCGATGAACACGTCGACGGGCTGAGTGACCTTCATGTTGTACTCGTCACCCGCGACGACGTGGATCGGCACGTCCGGCAGGTACTTGAGCACGACCGAACAGTCGTCCGTGGCCTGGAAGTTGGGGTCACCGGCGGCGACCTCGTAGGCGCGCTTGATGGTGGACAGCTTGAAGGCCTGCGGGGTCTGGCCGCGGCGCAGCCGGGAGCGGTCCGGGATCTCGGTGATGAACTCGCCGTCCCCGCCGTGGGTACGCGTGACGATGATGGTGTCCGCGGACGGGATGGCCACGTCGACGGCCTGGAAACGCTCCAGGGCGACCACGCAGTCGTCGATGACGCGCTGCGAGAGCAGCGGGCGCACGGCGTCGTGGAACAGGACGTTGCGGTCCTCGCCCTCAGCCAGGCCCTCACCGAGGGCCGCGATGGCGCGCTCGGTGGTCTCGTTGCGGGTGGCACCGCCCTCGATGATCTTCTTGACCTTCCGGAAACCGGCCTTGGCCACGATCTTCTCTATGTCCGGAACGTAGCCCGGCGCCATCAGGACGATGATGTCGTCGATGGAGTCGGCGTTCTCAAAGGTGGTCAGAGTGTGCTCGATGACTGCCTTGCCGGCGATCTTCAGCAGCTGCTTGGGGATCGAGAGACCCACGCGCTGACCGGTACCACCGGCCAGGATCACTGCGGTGGTACGGGGCTTGGCGATGTGCTGGGACACAGATGACCTACCTCGGGGCGACAGGGAACGGTGAAATGGTCCCACTTGCGGTTACCGCTGTGCAAGGTGACCGCCGTTCACTGCATATGTACGCGCTACCTGTCATTCATCTTGCACTGCCGGTGACGGCGACGATGGAGACGATGTATGAGTTCAGCGCCGACGCAGCTTCTTCAGGCACCGGTGTCCGAGTACCCGCATCAGTTCCTTCGACGACGTCTGGTGCACCGTGCGCGCCTTGGCCGGCGACGTGTGGCGCACCGGCGCACCGGCCGCCGCGGCGAGCGCCCCGTACAGCGCCCGGGCCGCCACCTCGGGCGAGATCCGGGGGGCGGGGATCCCGTCCGGCGCGGGCGCCTTCGGTACGGCGGCCAGGAGCCCGGGATCACCGATGACCCGCACGCCCATCTCACCGATGCGCCCGGCCATCTCGGCGCCGATCCCGGCGGCGGCTTCCACGGCCCACTCCGGAGTGAGGATCTTCACGTCCTCGGGTGAGGGGCTGCACGTGTTCTTCATATGCATGACCGCGCCGTTGCGGACGAGCTTGGAATACAACTCGTCCGGCAGTCCATTGCCGCGGAATTCCTTGTTAAGATTCCGCAGCATTTCGGTCTCGGCCAGGGTAAGAGAGCGATTCGCGGCATCCGGAACGGGCTGGAGGAGATTCTCGGGCAGCCCGAGGAGCTGCTCGAAAGTGCGCATCAGACCGTCCCGGTCGCGGTCGTCGACCACGACGACGGTGACCCGGCCGGGGCCGACCGCGCGGACCCAGCGCCCGACGAGCCGGTCGTGCCGGTGCCGGCGCCAGAAGCTGGGGGTGGGCTGCTCGTACGGCGCCTTCCTCAGCATGTGGGTGAGCCAGTCCTCGTAGCCCATGCGCAGGCCGTTCTGCACGTACTGCTGCCACTGCGAGGGCATGATCCGCACCAGCGGCCGCAGCGTGACCAGGATGTGCACGGGCTCCCCGCCGAGCTGCTCGACGATCCGGGCGATCGTGGCGTCGTCCTCGGCGTCGGCGAAGAACTCGCTGCTGATGACGGAGGTCTTCCGGCCCGTGGCCTCGACCTGCTCCAGCAGCCGCGTCCAGTGCTTGTCGGTGGGCGTGGTGTCGCCCATCATCGCGGGCCTCGCGCACGCGGCCAGGGCGGCCTCCATGGGGTGTCTGCTGTGCGCCGGGAACACGACGCCGTGCTCGGGCAGCAGGTCCTTGGCGGCGAAGAGCGCACCCTGGACGGAGGTCGTGCCGGTCTTGTGGGGGCCGATGTGCAGCAGGCGCGTTCCCGCGGGCAGCGCAGCGGCCGCTCGGTTCACCGGAAGGCCGTCTCTCGTACAGTCCGTCTCCATAGTCGGAGGACGGTAAGAGAATGACCTGGGTGTTGCCTGAGAGGTACGTGGGACTGTGCTGAGGACCACCCACCTCTCAGGCTGCGCACTCACACCAAACGGACTCCGGGCTTGCCCGCGTCCACCCGCAGCCGCGCCAGCGTGCCGGCCGTCGCCTGCGGCGTGACCACCGTGTCCACGCCCCGGACCCGCGCGTCGATGCCGTGCCGGTCGATGTCGAAGAGGTGGTAGCCGCGGTGGGCGTCGATGAACTTCCAGTGCGGGTTGTCGGCCATCAGCGGGTCCCACTGGGCGTGGAAGGCGGCCTGGTCCTGGTCGCCGTTGCTGGAGATGGACGTACCGACGAACTCGGCGCCGACCACCCGGGAGGACGGGTCGGCGTAGTCCTCCCTGAGGTCGCTGATCATCGTGAGGTGGCGGTCGCCGGAGAGCACGACGGGGTTGCGCACGCGCCTGAAGTCCTGCAGGAGGGCGTTGCGTTCGACCTGGTAGCCGTCCCAGGCGTCGTAGTACCAGAGCTTGCCGTCGCCGGGCAGGATGTCGGTCTCGGCCATCATGATCTGCGAGGCGATGAGGTTCCAGCGGGCTGGTGAGCCGTGCAGCGAGTCCAGCAGCCACTGCTTCTGCTCGGCGCCGAGCATGGTGAGCGAGGGGTCCTGGGCGGCCGCCTGGTTGGTGACCTGGTCGCTGCGGAACTGCCGGGTGTCGAGCACGTTCAGCCGGACCAGACGGCCGAAGTCCAGGCGCCGGTACATCTGGATGTGCGGGCCGTTCGGGACGGCGGTGGCCCGGACCGGCATGTGCTCGTAGTACGCCTGGAAGGCCGCGGTGATCCGGTTCACGAACTCGTCGTGCGGCTGCTTGGCGGGGTCCTGGGGGATCTCGCCGGCCCAGTCGTTGTCGACCTCGTGGTCGTCGAAGGTGACCACCCAGGGCGTGTTCGCGTGGATCTCGGCGAGGTCGGGGTCGGTGCGGTACTGGGCGTACCGGTTGCGGTACTGCACGAGGGTGTACGGCTCCCCCGTGCCCTCGTGGCGGCGCGGACCGGCCGACGACGGCGCCGACTCGTAGATGTAGTCGCCGACGAACAGCACGACGTCGGGGTCCTGGTCCAGCATGTCGGCGTACGGCGTGAAGTAGCCGTTCTGCCAGTTCTGGCAGGAGGCGAGCGCGACGCGCAGGGTGCCGTGGGCGGAGTTCCGGGCGGGCGCGGTACGGGTGCGGCCGGTGCGGGAGAGCTGGCCGTCGGCGCGGAAGCGGTACCAGTAGGTCCGGCCCGCACGCAGACCCCGTACATCCACGTGAACGCTGTGTCCGTATGCGGGCAGGGCCTGTGCGGTGCCCCGGCGGACGACCTTTCTGAAACGCTGGTCCTCGGCGAGCTCCCAGTCGACCGGTACGGCCCGGTCGGGCATGCCGCCGCCGTTGAGCGGGTTGGGGGCGAGCCGCGTCCACAGCACGATGCCGTCCGGCAGCGGATCGCCGGAGGACACGCCGAGGCTGAACACTCCGTCGGGCAGCGGGAGCTCCGCCGCCCTCGCGGTGCCCGGCAGCCACAGCTGGGCGGAGGCGGCGGCCCCGAGCACGGCCGCGCCGGTGGTCAGAAAGCGGCGTCGGCCGGGTGATGCTGCTCCATACATGGGCGAACTCCCTTGCGTCGCTGACCTCTTGGACACCCTGGAAGCTCACGCTTCGGGGTGATCCGTGCGTTGAACCAGGGTGTTCGCGTGCATGACAAATAGGTAGACAACAGAAGAGCCGTTGCGACTCGGGAATCACATGATGAACGTGATCCCGGCGCAACGGCCTTCAGGACACTGCCGACTGACGATCTTTTGGGTTCTAGTTGGCGAAGCCCGAGCCCAGACGGGCCTCGGCCGCGGTGGTGCCGAGGAGGGTGTGGCCGAAGGTGAACGTGCCGTCAGGCCCCAGAACGGTGGCCGGAATCGGCACACCACCGGGCGAGGCGACGTACTCCGCCCGGGACCGGAAGGACCACACGGACCCCGCACCGGCGTTCTCGCCGGGCGCGCCGACCGCCACGTCGGCCAGTCCGTCGCCGTTCGCGTCCCCCACATGGACGGCCCCGCCGAAGGCATCACCCTTCTCGGCGGCACCCGGCACCCCTGGACTGTCCTGCGTGACCACCTGGTGGGAGCCCGCCCCGGTCAGCCCGTCGGCCCGGCCGCTCAGCACGACGACCGCGCCGGCGTCCTTGACGGAGTTCGGCGCGGTGGCGGGGCCCAGGTCCTCGCCGGGAACGCCGGTGACCACGTCGAGGTACCCGTCCCCGTCGACGTCGGCCAGCCGGACGTCGGTGCCGAAGCCGTCGCCCTTCTCGGCGGTGCCGGGCACGCCGGGGTTGTCCTGGTTGACGAACTGGGCCGACACACCGTCAGGAGCGCCCGAGGTACCGGGTATCCAGGTGATACGGCCGCCCTTGGCGCGGTAGGTGTCCCCGTCGCTCTCGTAGCCTTCGACGGTCCGGCCCACCACGATGTCGGCGTAGCCGTCCCGGTTCACGTCGCCGACCGCGAGGTTCTCGCCGCCCTGGAGCGCGGCGCCGTCGATGTCGTAGACCAGGGTCCATGGCGTGAGGCCGTCCTTGGTGCCCCACCAGTACGCGATCCGCCGGGAGTCGAACGTGTCGGTGCCGTTCTCGGCGGCCACGACGTCCGTGATCCCGTCGCCGTTGAGGTCGCCGACGTCGAGGTCGAGGACACGGCTGTCGTACCTGTCCTTCACCACCTGGCGCTCCCCGGTGGCGGAGCCACTGCGGGTGAAGGGGCCGCCGGTCGCCGCCAGGTCGTGCTGGTTCACCACGGTCAGCAGGTCGCTCGCGCCGTCCCCGTCGACGTCGCCCGCAGCGAGCCGGCCCTGGGCGCCGAGCCGGTCGTGGGCCGCACCGGAGGCGAGGGTGGCACCGCCCGCCAGACCGCGGGCACCGCCCCAGACGACCTGCACCCGGCCGGAACCACTGTCCTCGCCGCCCACGCCCACGATCAGGTCGGTGTACCCGTCCCGGTCCAGGTCGGCGGTGGTGAGCGCGCTGCCGAACCGGTCGCCCGCCTCGGAACCGCCCGGGATGCCCGCCGTGTTCTGGCTGAACACCTGCTTCGTCGAGGACTTCAGGCCGCTCGCCGAGCCGTACAGGACGCCGACGAACCCGGCCTTCGCCCTCCCCGCGACGGTCCCGTCGGGCGCGGCCACCGCGAGGTCCGCGTAGCCGTCCCCGTTGAAGTCGTCCCGCACCTGATGAGGGGCGGCCGCGGCCCCCGCGGTGGCGGGCAGGGCGACCGCACCGCCGACCGCCAGGACGACGGCGAGCCCTGTACGCCACCCTCTTCGTTGTACGCGCATGCCGCGTCCCTCCTGTGACGGTCGTACGGATTGCTCCGTACGACTCGCAGGAAGGGCGGTTGGTTGCCCTCAGGGCTGACGGGACGTCACCCGGGGTTCACTCAGAAGGGTTCGAAGTCGTTGAACTCCTTTGTGGCCTCGTCCCGTTCGGCCTGCTTGTCCCGGCGGCGCTGGGTGGCCGGACGGGGCTCTTCGAGGCGGTGGTCCTCGCCACGGCGGCCGAGCATCTCGGCGCCGGCCATGACGGTCGGCTCCCAGTCGAAGACGACCGCGTTGTCCTCGGGGCCGATGGCGACGCCGTCACCCGAACGGGCGCCCGCCTTCATCAGCTTCTCCTCCACACCGAGGCGGTTTAGGCGGTCGGCGAGGTAGCCGACGGCCTCGTCGTTGCTGAAGTCGGTCTGCCGCACCCAGCGCTCCGGCTTCTCGCCGCGCACCCGGAACAGCCCGTCCTCCTCCAGGGTGACGGTGAAGCCCGCGTCGTCCACGGCCTTGGGCCGGATGACGATCCGGGTCGCCTCCTCCTTCGGCTTCGCGGCCCGCGACTTCGCGACCTGGTCGGCCAGCGCGAAGGACAGCTCCTTCAGGCCGATGTGCGCGACGGCAGACACCGCGAAGACCCGGTAGCCCCGCGCCTCCAGATCCGGCCGCACCATCTCGGCGAGGTCCTTGCCGTCCGGAACGTCGGTCTTGTTCAGGACGACGACACGGGGACGGTTGTCGAGGCCGCCGTACTCCCTGAGCTCCGCCTCGATCATGTCGAGGTCGGAGAGCGGGTCGCGGTCGGACTCCAGCGTGGCGGTGTCCAGGACGTGCACGAGGACACTGCAGCGCTCCACGTGCCGCAGGAACTCGAGGCCGAGGCCCTTGCCCTGGCTGGCGCCGGGGATGAGACCCGGCACGTCGGCGATGGTGTAGACGGTCTCGCCGGCCGTCACCACGCCCAGGTTCGGCACGAGGGTCGTGAAGGGGTAGTCGGCGATCTTCGGCTTGGCCGCGCTCAGCACCGAGATCAGCGAGGACTTGCCCGCGCTCGGGAAGCCGACCAGCGCCACGTCGGCGACCGTCTTGAGCTCCAGGACGATGTCCTGGAGGTCTCCCGGCACACCGAGCAGCGCGAACCCGGGCGCCTTGCGGCGGGCGGATGCCAGCGCCGCGTTGCCGAGGCCGCCGCGGCCGCCCTGGGCCGCGATGTACGTGGTGCCCTGTCCGACGAGGTCGGCGAGGACGTTGCCCGCCCTGTCCAGGATCACGGTGCCGTCCGGTACCGGCAGGACCAGGTCCTGGCCGTCCTTGCCGGAGCGGTTGCCGCCCTCGCCGGGCTTGCCGTTGGTGGCCTTGCGGTGCGGGGAGTGGTGGTAGTCGAGCAGCGTGGTCACGGACTGGTCGACGGTGAGGATGACGTCCCCGCCCCGGCCGCCGTTACCGCCGTCGGGCCCACCGAGGGGCTTGAACTTCTCCCGGTGGACGGAGGCACAGCCGTGGCCTCCGTTACCCGCGGCGACATGCAGTTCGACGCGGTCCACGAAGGTGGTCATGGGATGTGCCTCCAGTTACTTACGAGTCTGTTCTCTGTCCAACACGCGAAAGGCGGACCCGCTTCCCGGGAGGGAAGTGAGGTCCGCCTCGCGAAAGCTTCCGATCAGGCGACCGGAACGATGTTCACGACCTTGCGGCCACGGTGGGTGCCGAACTGCACCGAGCCCGCGGCGAGGGCGAACAGCGTGTCGTCGCCGCCACGGCCGACGCCCGCGCCGGGGTGGAAGTGGGTGCCGCGCTGGCGGACCAGGATCTCGCCCGCGTTGACGACCTGACCACCGAAACGCTTCACGCCGAGGCGCTGGGCGTTGGAGTCACGACCGTTACGGGTGGACGATGCGCCCTTCTTGTGTGCCATCTCTCCTCAGTCCCTTACTTCGCAGCCGCGGGGATCTCAGTGACCTTGATCGCCGTGTACTGCTGGCGGTGGCCCTGACGACGGCGGTAGCCGGTCTTGTTCTTGTAACGAAGGATGTCGATCTTGACACCCTTGTGGTGGTCCACGACCTCGGCCTGAACCTTGATACCGGCCAGCACCCACGGGTCGCTGGTCACAGCCTCGCCGTCGACAACGAGCAGGGTCGAGAGCTCGACCGTGTCGCCTACCTTGGCAGTGGAAATCTTGTCAACCTCAACGATGTCGCCGACAGCAACCTTGTGCTGGCGACCACCGCTGCGCACGATGGCGTACACGCGGATCTCACTCTCTCGCTCGGGGACGGCACCCCCGCAGTCCAGCCGCCCGGCAGAACAAGCGGCCTCTCCCGGCCGGAAAAGCCCGAGAGGAAGAGGTTTACGGGGATGAGGCGCGTCCAATAACTGTGGACACGCCGACGGTCAAGGTTACGGGGCCACGGCCGAACGGGTCAAACCGGCCCCGCCTCGTCTCAAACGTACGGGTCAGGAACCGAGGGAGCCGAGGCTCTCCCGGTAGGCCACGCAGGCCTCGTAGGAGGGCAGCAGGCCCTGCTCACGGGCCTCGGCCAGGGTGGGCGCCTGCTCGTCCTTGGCGGACAGCAGCGGGGCGATCCCCTCGGGCCACTCGATGCCGAGCTCCGGGTCGAGCGGGTGGATGCCGTGCTCGCGCTCGGGCGCGTACCCCTCCGAGCACAGGTAGACCACGGTCGCGTCGTCCGTGAGCGCCATGAAGGCGTGGCCGAGTCCCTCGGACAGGTAGACGGCGTGGTGGTCCTGGTCGTCCAGGCGGACGATCTCCCACTTGCCGAAGGTCGGCGAGCCGGTCCGGATGTCCACGATCACGTCGAGGACCGCGCCGCGCACGCACTTGACGTACTTGGCCTGCCCGGGCGGCACGTCGGCGAAGTGGACACCGCGCAGCGTGCCCCGGCTGGAGACCGACATGTTGGCCTGGGCCAGGCTCAGCGGGTGGCCCGCGGCCTCGGCGAACGCCGGGGCCTTGAACCACTCGTGGAAGCTTCCCCGGCCGTCGGGGAAGACCTTCGGCTCGAACACCCAGGCACCGGAGATCGAAAGGGGTCGCATCGCGGAGGCCTCAGCCCTTCTTCTGGTTGGTCAGTGCACGCTTGAGCCGACCGGCGGCCCGGCGCCACAGCGGGCGCGGCGCGGCCGCCTTCTTCTGGGGAGCGGCGGCGGCCTTCTTCGCGTCGGACGCGGTGTGCCGGTCGATCACCTTGGCGGTGCCGTCGGCGGCGACCACCACGTCGACCGGGAGCCGGGTCCACTTGCGCTCACCGCGGGCCGCGGACGGCACACCGACGCGGACGGCCCAGCGCAGGCCGGTGAGCTGCTCCAGCGGCAGCGTGGCGGTGACGGTACGGCCGTCCAGGGCGGCGTCGGCCGGGTACTTGCCGACGTTCTTGCGCTCGAAGCGCAGCTGGACGGGGTCTCCGCCGGTCGCGGCGACGTGCAGCGGCAGGGGCAGCCGTACGACGGAACCCTCGACCGTGGCGTCGGCGGGCGGCATGGCGGCGACCGCCTCGCCCTCCAGCTTGCCCGTGTGCTGGTCGACGTCGAGCGAGAGGTTGCCGGGACCGTCGGTCCAGTACGGCAGGACGAGCCTCTTGGGCTCTCCGGTGAGGGCGGCCAGGCGGCCGGCCTCGGCGTCCTCGCCGCGCACCGCGCCGAGCCGGGTCTCCTTGCTCCAGCCGCAGGACTTGATCCTGAGGTGCAGGTCCCAGATGCCCTTGTCGAGCGGGGCGCCGGAGGCCGCGGTCTCGGGGTCGAGCTCGGCGTGGGCGGAGATCCGCTGGCGGAAGACTCCGTCCCCGGCGGGCACCTCGTGCAGCTCGCTCCTGACGGGCAGGTAGAACTGCCGGGCGTCCTCGCGGTGCCGGGCCACCAGGTCGACGTCGCTCTTGGCGAGCGGGGCGTCCAGCTTGACGCCCTGGTCGTCCAGGGCCTTGAGGGCCTCGTCGGACAGCGGCAGGCCGAGCAGTTCGCGTTCGCCCTCCCGGCGGAAGGTCATCGGCTCGTCGCCGATCTGCAGCTCGGCCTCGAAGGCCACGTCCAGGACGCCGTCGCGCCACTCCAGCGAGGTGAGGCTGCCGGTGGGCTTGATCCCGGCCTCCCACTCGGCGAGCGCCCGGATGTCCTGGTAGCGGTCGGCGAAGATCAGACCTGCGACGACCTTCTGGGTGAGGCCGAGACGGGCGACGACGCCCGGTCCGAAGCGCTCGGTGACGACCTTGTGGATCTCGGTGTACAGCTCCTCGGCGTAGTCCTCGGGGAGCTTGAGCAGCCGCTGGCCGCGCAGCCGCTCGACCATCTCGTTGCGCAGCCACCGGCTGAACAGCTTGTCGCGCAGCGCGCCGGGCTCGGTCAGCGACTCGACGACGTCGAGGGCCTCGCGCAGGTTGCCGAAGTAGCCGACCGGGTCGAAGCGCTGGAAGCCGGCGTTGGAGCCGTCGTCACGGGTGATGTGGTAGTAGCACAGGTAGTCGCTGAGGACGGAGACGTTCTTCGCCCGCAGATAGGTCTCCACGACGAAGACGTGGTCCTCAAGGCGGCGGCGACCCTCCTTGAAGCGGATCTCGTGCTCGTTCAGGAAGTCCCGGCGGAACATCTTGTGCGGGGTGAGGCTGTCGATCAGCGGCGCGTTGGACACGTTGGCACGCGGCCGGTTGACCCGGAACAGCTCCTGCGGGACGGGGCGTCCGATACCCGCCATCTTGCCCACGACCACGTCGGCCCCGTTGGCCTTGCCGTACTCGTACATCCGCTCCAGGGCCTCGTCGCCGAGCCAGTCGTCGTGGTCGGCGAACATGACGTACTCGCCCTGCGCGGCCGCGAGGCCGGTGTTGCGGGGGCGGCCCGACCAGCCGGAGGACTCCTGGTGGATGACGTGGAAGTGCGGGTGCTCGGCGGCGAGCTGGTCCAGCCGGGCCGGGGTCTCGTCGGTGGATCCGTCGTTGACGAAGAACACCTCGAACTCGTCCGGGGTCAGGCTCTGCCGGAGCAGGCCCGTGATGCAGTCCTCGACGTATTTGCCGGGGTTGTAGACCGCGATGACGACGCTGACCTTGACCGTCACGCCGTGTTCTCCTTCAGATGGACCCGGTGGATCTCCGGGAAGGCCTCGGTGAGGGCCGTACGCCAGTCGCGCAGCGGCTCGATGCCGGCCTCGGCGAACCGCTCGTGACCGAGGACGCTGTAGGCGGGGCGGGGCGCGGGGCGCACGAACGCCTCGCTGGTGGTGGGGCGGACCCGGTCCGGGTCGGTGCCGAGCAGGCGGAAGATCTCCTGGGTGAAGCCGTGCCAGGTGGTCTCGCCGGAGCTGGTGCCGTGGTAGACGCCTGCCGGGGCGGTGCCGGCCAGGGCGCCGAGGCCCAACTCGACCAGCAGGCCCGCGAGATCGGCGCTCCAGGTGGGCTGGCCGCGCTGGTCGTCGACGACGTCGAGGGTGTCCTTGACGCCTTCCAGCTTGATCATCGTGCGGACGAAATTGGGGCCGCCGGCGCCGTAGAGCCAGGCGGTGCGCACGACGTACCCGCGCTCGATGCCGAGGACCGCCTTCTCACCGGCCAGCTTGGTGCGGCCGTAGGCGCTGCGGGGCGCGGTCGGTGCGTCCTCGGCGTACGGCTGCGTCGCGTCGCCGGCGAAGACGTAGTCCGTGGAGACGTGCAGCAGGACGGCGCCGGTGCGGGCGCAGGCCTCGGCGAGGTGGCGCGGCCCGTCACCGTTGATGGCGAGCGCCTCGTCCTCCCGGGACTCGGCGTCGTCCACGGCGGTCCAGGCGGCGCAGTTGACGACCACGGCGGGCCGGTGCTCCTCGAGAGCCGCGCTCACGGCGTCGGCGTCGGTGAGGTCGAGGGCGGCGCGGTCGAGGGCAACATACCGCTCCCCCGCCTCGGACAGCCGGGCCAGGACGTCCTGGCCCAGCATGCCGCCCGCGCCCGTGACCAGCCAGGTGCGGTTGTCGGTCACAGCGCGGCCCGCTCCTTCAGCGGCTCCCACCAGGCACGGTTGTCGCGGTACCACTGCACGGTCTCCGCGAGGCCCTGCTCGAAGGTCTTGCGGGGCTCGTAGCCGAGCTCCTCGCGGATCTTGGTGCAGTCGACGGAGTAGCGGCGGTCGTGGCCCTTGCGGTCCTCGACGTACTCGACGCTGGTCTCCCAGTCGGCGCCGCACGCCGTCAGCAGCAGCCCGGTGAGCTCCTTGTTGGAGAGCTCGGTGCCGCCGCCGATGTTGTAGACCTCGCCCGCACGGCCCTTGGTGCGCACGAGCTCGATGCCCTGGACGTGGTCGTCGATGTGCAGCCAGTCGCGGACGTTGCCGCCGTCGCCGTACAGCGGGACCTTCTTGCCGTCGAGGAGGTTGGTCACGAAGAGCGGGATGACCTTCTCGGGGAAGTGGTGGTGCCCGTAGTTGTTGGAGCAACGGGTGACGCGCACGTCCAGGCCGTGGGTGCGGTGGTACGACAGCGCGATCAGGTCGCTGGACGCCTTCGCCGAGGAATACGGCGAGTTGGGCTCCAGCGGGTGCGTCTCGGGCCAGGAACCCTCGTCGATCGAGCCGTAGACCTCGTCGGTGGAGATGTGCACGAAGGTCTTGATGCCCGCGCGGTGGGCCGCGTCGATGAGGGTGTGGGTGCCGACCACGTTGGTGCGCACGAACTCCGCGCCGCCGTCGATGGAACGGTCGACGTGCGACTCGGCGGCGAAGTGGACGACCTGGTCGTGCTCGGCCATCAGCTTCCCGACCAGCTCGGGGTCGCAGATGTCGCCCTGTACGAAGGCGAACCCCGGGTGCTCGCGCACCTCGTCGAGGTTGGCCGGGTTGCCCGCGTAGGTCAGCTTGTCGAGGACGGTGATCGAGACATCACCGGGGCCCTCGGGGCCGAGCACGGTACGGACGTAGTGCGAGCCGATGAAGCCGGCACCGCCGGTCACCAGAATCCGAGTGGTCATGAAGAGATCTGCACCTTGCTGTGATCACCGAGCACGAGCCGGTGTGCCTTGGGGTTGCGGGGCGCGGGCGTGACCTCGACGTCACGTCCGATGAGCGAGGCCTCCACGCGGCGCACGCCGGTCACGGACGAGCCGCGCAGCACGATGGAGTACTCGATTTCGCTGTCCTCGATCC
This sequence comes from Streptomyces sp. NPDC031225, assembly GCF_055570355.1. NCBI lineage: Bacteria > Bacillati > Actinomycetota > Actinomycetes > Kitasatosporales > Streptomycetaceae > Streptomyces > Streptomyces sp. NPDC031225. The sequence continues at coordinate 131,031 of NZ_JBVIHJ010000009.1, forward strand.
GGCAGTTCTCGGAGACGGACGTGAACGGGCCGATGTAGGCGTCGTTCACCACCGTGCCGGCACCGATGATGGCGGGCCCGACGATACGGCTGCCGCTGACGCTGGCGCCGGCCTCGATGCGGACCCGGCCGATGATCTCGCTGGTCTCGTCGACCGTTCCCTCGTTCACCGGATCGACGGTCTCCAGGACGGACCGGTTGACCTCCAGCATGTCGGTGACGTTGCCGGTGTCCTTCCAGTACCCGGAGATGGTCGTGGAGCGCACGTCGCGCTTCTCGTCGATCAGCCACTGGATGGCGTGGGTGATCTCCAGCTCGCCGCGCCAGGACGGCTCGATGGAGCGGACCGCCTCGTGTATGGCCGGGGTGAACAGGTAGACGCCGACGAGCGCCAGGTCGCTCTTGGGCTCCTTCGGCTTCTCCTCCAGGCCCACCACCCGGCCCTCGCCGTCGAGTTCGGCGACACCGAAGGAGGTGGGGTTGGGAACCCGGGTCAGCAGGATCTGCGCCTCGGGCCGCTCGGCGCGGAACTCGTCCACCAGACCGGTGATGCCACCGACGATGAAGTTGTCGCCGAGGTACATGACGAAGTCCTCGTCGCCGAGGAACTCCTGCGCGATCAGGACGGCGTGGGCGAGGCCCAGCGGCGCGTCCTGCGGGATGTAGGTGACCTCGATGCCGAACTGGGAGCCGTCACCCACCGCCTCGCGGATCTCGTCCGCGGTGTCGCCGACGACGATGCCGACCTCGGTGATGCCGGCCTCGGCGATCGCCTCGAGGCCGTAGAACAGCACCGGCTTGTTGGCGACCGGCACCAACTGCTTGGCGGAGGTGTGGGTGATCGGGCGGAGGCGGGTGCCCGCTCCCCCGGAGAGCACGAGAGCCTTCACTTGAATCCCTATTTGTCTAAATTAAGCGTCAATCTCGGCTCACATCATAACCCTGGCGACAGGCCCGGGATTCACCGGCCATTCACATGACGGCTCCTCCGGCGACAACTGTCCGGCGGGCGTATTACCCACAGAATCACGGAATCCGCCCCCGGCGTACCGGGGGCGGATTTCGATCTTCGGATGGCCGAATCTATTCGGTGACCGTCCGTCAGTCCTCGTCGGCCGGGGTCGAGACGGACCGCGGCGACTGCTGCTCGGCCGCCACCGTCTTCTTCGACGCGGCCTTCTTCGCGGTCGTCTTCTTGGCGGCGGTCTTCTTCGCGACGGTCTTCTTGGCGACCGCCTTCTTGGTCGCGGCCTTCTTCGCCGTGGCCGTCTTGGCCGTCTTACGGGCCGTTCGCTTGGCCGGAGCCGCCTCCTCGGCGGGCTCCTCCGCGACGGCCGGGACCTCCGCCGAGGGCACGACCACGACGGCCGTCTCCTCGGACGCGGTGGCCGCGGTGGCCTTGCGGACGGCACGGCGACGCGGACGGGCCGGGGCGGCGCTCTCGGCGACGGCCTCGGGCTCCTCGGCCTGCGGCTGCTCCACGGGAGCCGCCTCGACGGTCTCCGCCGCGGCCGGAGCCGCTTCGGCGACGGTCAGCACGGCAGCCTCGGCGCCCGTCGGGGAGCCGGCCGGAGCCGACGCCCTGCGGGTGGCCCGACGACGCGTACGGCCCTTGGGCGCTGCCTCGTCGACGGCGGGCTCGCTCGCGGCAGCGGCCTCGACGACCGGGTCCTCCGCCGCGACCGGCTCGGCCTGTGCCTCGGCGGCCGTCTCCGGCTGCACGGGACGCACGGCCTCCGCCTCGACGGGTACCGCCTGAGCGGTCGGCGCCTCCAGGCTCTCATCGCTCTCAAAAGCCGGGCTCTCCTGGACGTCCGGCGCCTCGAAGCCGCCCGACCTCCTCGACCCGGCCCCCCGCGGCGCACCGGCCGGAGCCGACGCCCGGCGGCTCGACCTACGACGGCCACGCCCACGCGTGGCCGCGGCCTCCGCCTCGGCGACGCTGCTGTACAGCTCCTCGTCCGCCGCGAAGTCGGGCGGGGTGTACGCGATCGGCTCGGCCACCTCCGCGGCGACCTCGGCCTCGGACTCGACCTCCTCGACCTCCTCGACGGCCACGTTCTCGTGCGTGTGCTCGTGCTCGTGCCCGTCGCCGCCACGCCCGCGCTTCTTGCGCTTGCCGCCGCCACCGGCGGAGGTCGGCGTCTCCATGTGCACGATGACACCGCGGCCGTTGCAGTGGACGCAGGTCTCGGAGAAGGACTCCAGCAGACCCTGGCCGACCCGCTTGCGGGTCATCTGCACCAGGCCCAGCGAGGTGACCTCGGCGACCTGGTGCTTGGTCCGGTCCCGGCCCAGGCACTCCAGCAGACGCCGCAGCACCAGGTCCCGGTTCTGCTCCAGCACCATGTCGATGAAGTCGATCACGATGATGCCGCCGAGGTCGCGCAGCCTGAGCTGACGCACGATCTCCTCGGCCGCCTCCAGGTTGTTCCTGGTGACCGTCTCCTCCAGGTTGCCGCCCTGGCCGGTGAACTTGCCGGTGTTGACGTCGACGACGACCATCGCCTCGGTCCGGTCGATCACCAGCGAACCGCCGCTGGGCAGCCAGACCTTTCGGTCCAGCGCCTTGGCGAGCTGCTCGTCGATCCGGTACGTGGCGAAGACGTCGACCTCGGAGGTCCACTTCGACAGCCGGTCGGCCAGGTCGGGCGCGACGTGGGAGACGTATCCGTGGATGGTGTCCCAGCCCTCGTCACCGCTGACGACGACCTTGGTGAAGTCCTCGTTGAAGATGTCGCGGACGACCCGGACGGTCATGTCCGGCTCGCCGTAGAGCAGCGTCGGGGCGTTGCCGCTCTTCGCCTTCCGCTGGATGTCCTCCCACTGCGCCTGGAGCCTCTCGACGTCACGGCGCAGCTCGTCCTCGCTCGCGCCCTCGGCGGCGGTGCGCACGATGACGCCCGCGTCCTCGGGGACGATCTTCTTGAGGATGGTCTTCAGACGCGCGCGCTCGGTGTCGGGCAGCTTGCGGCTGATGCCGGTCATCGAGCCCTCGGGGACGTACACGAGGTAGCGGCCCGGAAGGGAGACCTGGCTGGTCAGACGCGCGCCCTTGTGCCCGATCGGGTCCTTGGTGACCTGGACGAGCACGGGCTGGCCGGACTTGAGCGCGGACTCGATACGGCGCGGCCCGTTGGCCATGCCGAGCGCCTCGAAGTTGACCTCACCGGCGTACAGGACGGCGTTGCGGCCCTTGCCGATGTCGATGAAGGCGGCCTCCATCGACGGCAGCACGTTCTGGACCTTGCCCAGGTAGACGTTGCCGACGTACGAGGTCGACTGCTCCTTGTTGACGTAGTGCTCGACGAGCACGCCGTCCTCGAGAACGCCGATCTGCGTGCGCTCGCCGTTCTGGCGGACGACCATCACGCGCTCGACGGCCTCGCGGCGGGCCAGGAACTCGGCCTCGGTGATGATCGGGACGCGTCGGCGCCCCTGCTCGCGGCCTTCCCTGCGGCGCTGCTTCTTGGCCTCCAGGCGGGTCGAGCCCTTGATGGACTGGACCTCGTCGGACGGCTCGGTGCTCTTCTCGCGCACGGGACGCGGCTCGCGCACCTTGACGACGGTCCGCTCGGGGTCACCGTCACCGGGCTCGACCTCGGTGGAGGAGTCCCCGGCCCGACGCCTGCGGCGGCGGCGGCGACGGCTGCTGGAGCTGGAACCGCCGGACTCGTCGGAACGGGCGTCCTCGTCGTCCTCGTCGTCCTGCTCGGCGCCTTCGTCATCCTGGGCGGACTGCCCGCCCTGCTCGGCGGCGAGTTCGTCGGAGTCCTCCGAGTCGTCGTCGGACGCGTCCGCGGACTCGCCCCGGCGACGGCGACGGCCCCCGCGACGGCGGCGCCGACGCGACCCGGTCTCCTCGGCCTCGTCCTCCTCCACGGAGTCCTCGCCCGCGTCGTCCGCGTCGTCCTCTTCCACGACGGTCTCGGCGGCGGCCTCCTGCACCTCGGGCTCGTCGGCGGCACCCCGGCGGCGACGGCGGCGCCGTGACCCGGTCTGCTCCTCGACGATCTCCTCGACCGGCTCGACGGCCTCGACGGGCTCGTCCTCCTCGGTCTCGGTCTCCGCGGCGGCCTCGGCGGCGGCCCGCTGCGCGGTCTGGAACTGCGGCTCGGTGAAGACGGGCGCCTGGAACACGGCGACCGCGGGCCGGGCCGGCCTGCGCGGCGAGTCGTCCTCGTCCTCGGCACCGCCTGCGGGCCGCGCGGGCGCGGAGAACCCGGTGGCGGCCTGACGAACGGCCCGGCGACGGCCACGACGGGGGGCCGCGTCCTCGACGGGGGCCTCGGCGGGCGCGGCGGTCTCGACGGCCGGCTCGGACGGCGCGGCCTCGACGGCCTCGCCCTCGGGAGCGTCGGCAGGAGTCGAGACGCGGCGCGTGGCACGCCGACGGGTACGCCGCGGAGTCGCGTCGTCCGCCTCGGCGGCGGGCGCGCTCTCCTCGGTCACGGTCTGGGCGGGCGCTTCCGCCGCCACCGGCTCAACGGTCTCGGAGACCTCGGCGGCCTCCGGAGCACCTGCGGGTGCGGAAGCACGCCGGGAGGCCCGGCGACGGGTACGCGCGGCAGGCTCGGCGGCGGGCGCCTCGTCGGCGGACGCGGGTGCGGCGGGCGTCTCGGCGGTCACCGGCGCCTCGGCCTCAGGAGTCCCGGCGGGCGTGGTGACGCGGCGCGTGGCGCGACGACGGGCACGGGGCGGAGCGGCCGCCTCGGCCTCGCCGGCGGGCGCGCTGTCCTCGGTCACGGTCTCGGCGGGTGCCTCGGCAGCCACCGCCACCACGGTCTCGGCGGCCTCGGTCGCGGCCGGCGCCCCGGCGGGCGCGGACGACCGGCGGGTGGCACGCCGACGCGGACGTCCGGCAGGCTCGGCAGGCTCCACGGGGGTGTTCTCGACGGTCTCGTCGAGCTTCTCCTCCTCGTCGGTGACGAGGTCCTCGGCCTCCGCGGCCGCTATGGCCGGAGCGACGATCTCCTCGCCGTCCGAGACGGCGGCGACCGGCGGTCCCGCCGGCCTGGACGCGGCCCGGCGCCGACGACGCGGCGGCAGGGTGTCGCTCGGGGTGTTCTGTTCGGAACCCTCGATGGGTTCGGTCGGTTCGAGCATGCGGGCATATCTCCCGTCAGGCTCCCGGGCGCCGCGCCTGGTCCGGCAGGGATGCCGGTGACGTCCGCGGCTCGCGCGATGCGCGGTGCCGCCGTCCGGGGCGCGGGCGCCGCACGGGAGCTCTCTAGTGTCCTGTCTCGCCGGTTCCGTACGCCCTGTTGGGTACGGCCTGGCGAAAGTCTTGTGGTCAGTTCGCTGCCCGACCCAGGTGGCTCCCGAGTACGAGGGCGGCGCTACGACGCCCGTCCTTCGCGGGACCTTCCTTACGCCGGCGCCTTCGCGGTGGCAGTCGCTTCGGCCGTTGAAAGGGCCTCGACTGCCTCGCGGTCGGGTGCGAGCGGGTCGGTCACCGTGCCGGTCTCTTCATCGAGCAGCCCCTGTGCCAGCCTGGTCACCGCTGCGGGGACCGGCGGCGCCAGGTCGGCCACTGCGCGGAGACCGGACAGGACGTCGTCGGGTCGAACGGCAGGCGTCACGTGCCGAACAACCAGCCGCAGTATCGCACAGGGCTGGTCGCTCGGCCTATCAGCAGATTCACTGTGTGTTTCAAGTTGCACGACCGCGGGGCGGGCGTCGAACGTTCGAAGGCCGTTCTTGGTCGTCCGCTGGACCTCTACGGCCTCGGCGGCGTTGAACGCGGCGACCGCGCGCCCGGCCTCTGCCGGATCCACGCCGTCCAGCCTGAGCTCCCACACGGAAGCGGTGAGCCGGTCGGCGAGGCCCGAGGTCCGGACCTCGACCGCGTCGACGATGTCGAGCCCGGTGGGCAGTGACTCGTCGAGGAGGAGCCGGAGCTTCTCCGGGTCGCGCGCCTTGGTGAGCGCGATCTCCAGATACTCCGCCTCACTGCCCGTGCCGGTGGGTGCGGCATTGGCGTACGACACCTTCGGATGCGGCGTGAACCCCGCCGAGTACGCCATGGGCACCTCGGCTCGGCGCAGTGCTCGCTCGAAGGCGCGCTGGAAGTCACGGTGGCTGGTGAACCGGAGGCGGCCGCGCTTGGTGTAGCGCAGTCGGATGCGCTGCACCGCCGGTGCGGGCGGCGGGCCTTCGGGCTGTCGCTTGCCCAGTGTCGCTCAGTCCTTCGTGAGTGCGGTCGTACTACTACCAAGAGTACGTGTGTCGACGCCCGCCGGTTCCCGTCGGGCCACCGCCTCACGCTCACGGGTCTCACCGAAGAGCATCCGCCGGATGTCGGCCCGGGTCTGCCGGACGGACTCGCGGGCGGATGCGAGCGCGGCCCGGGTGATCCGGCCCACACTGCGGGCGGCCTCGGCGACGGGGCGCAGCACCAGGTCGCGGACCACGTGGCCGACCGGGGTCAGCACCGTGAGGTACACCCAGCGCACCGGCTCGACGAAGATCCACCGGAAGAGGGTCCCGAGGAACCGGCCGACGGCGAGCGAGATGTGCCCGGCGATCCGCCAGGCGTGCCCGAGCGCGTCCCGGACCTCCCGGCCGATGACGGCGAGCACGCGCCCGACGGGCGCGAGGACCCAGCGCCACAGGGCGACGGCGGGCAGCACGAGCAGGATGCGGGCGGTCCAGTACAGGGCGACGCCGAGCCCGTTGACGATCGTGCCCGCCAGCCACACGAGCCCTCCGACGCACCAGGCGATCGCCCGCCCGACGGGCGTGAAGATCCACAGGAGCACGGCGCCAACGCCCTTGAGGAGCCAGGCGATGCCGTGTCCGACGGGGGCGAGCACACGCGCGTACAGCCACCCCGCCGCGGCCCCGATGCCCCGCGCGGTCCACGTCAACGCGGCCCCGATGCCCCGCGCGACCCAGGCGATGCCGTGTCCGACCGGGGTCAGCACATAGCGGTACAGCCACACCAGGGGGATGACGAGCAGTACCTTGCCGAGCCATCCGAGCGCCTTGGCGAGGGGCACGACGGCGTACCGCCACAGGGCCAGGCACGGCCAGACGACCAGGGCCCTCCACAGCGGCCGCAGCACGCTGTCCCGCAGGAACCGCCCGACCACCATGAGCGCGTCCCACACCATCCGCACGGGTACGACCAGTACGAGCACGACGATGCGCACGGGGATGCGGATCGCGACTGTCAGGCACCCCTCCGGCGAGGGCGCCTGCGGCGCGGACTGCTTCTCCAGGTCCATAACGACGTAGACGCCTCAGTTCCCCGTACGGATCCAGTACCGCAGCTTTCCGCCGCGCTGGTTCTCGAATTCTCCGCCATTGGCCTCGATCACCTTACGAGAAGCCGTGTTGGCGGTGTCGCACGTGACCAGGGCGCGGTCGATGCCCAGTTGACGGCAGACCGGCAGAGCGGCCCGGAGCATCGCCGTGGCGTGTCCCCGCCGCTGGGCGCCGGGGCGGACCGCGTAGCCGATGTGGCCGCCGAAGTCGAGCAGGTACGGGGTGAGCCTGTGGCGTACCGAGAGGCTGCCGAGGAAGGTGTCGTCCTGGACGTACCAGAGGTTGGTCATCGGCACCCAGTCCGGCCGACGGGGCCGTTCCGTCTCCGCGAGCAGCATGTCCACGTAGTCCGCGAATCCCGCCGGCTCGCGCCATGTCGTCGTGTGCCGGCCGATCTCGTGGCCCAGCAGCACGGCAGGGTCCTGGCCCTGGTCGACGCACTCCCGCACCGCATCGAGGAGGGAGGCATGGAACCGGACGTCGGGCGAGGTCAGCTGCGGCATCACCCCATCATGGCGACCCCGTGGTCCGCCGGGCCACCGGGTTTGCCCGGCACCCCGTGAGCGGTCGCCCTCGCGCCCGGCACACCCCCGGCGGACACCTGTCGGGGACGCTGACCCGGGCGGTCCCGGCCGTCGTGGCGGGCCCGTTCTGCAAGCTCGACGAGAGCACGTGCACTATGTCCCCATGATTACGCTTACGAAGGAAGACGGCCCCGCCGACCTGGACGGCGTGACCCATCTGTCCATAGGGGCCTCCTGGGACCCCACCGCGGGTGCCAGTGGCGGAGTGATGGGCAAGCTCCGTCGCAAGACCGGCACGGACCTCGACCTGATCGCCATCGCCATGCACGACGGCGACCCGGTACGCCTGGCGGGCCTGGACTCGCTCGACCCCATCGGCAACGGCTCCCTGCTGCACAGCGGCGACAACCAGACCGGCCACGGGGACGGCGACGACGAGACGGTCACCGTCGAGTTCGCGAAGCTCCCGCCGCACATCACGTCGGTCGTCTTCGTCGCCGCCGCCTACAAGAAGGGCAGTTCCTTCCAGAAGGCCCGCAACATCAGCTTCAAGGTCTACGACGCCACCGGCGGCAGCACCCAGCAGGTCGCCGACATCTGGCCGAGCATGCTCACCACGGACAACGGCTGCGCCGTGGCCAAGGCCGTACGGGTCGGCAACGCGTGGAAGCTCGAAGTCATCAATGTGACGGGCAAGATCAAGCAGGGCGACGAACTGGCGCTGATGCGCTTCGCCGTGAGCAAGTAACTCGTCGCCGTCGCCGCAGGAAGTGCCACAGCACCTGTCGGGCACCGAAGCGGCCGCAGCACGAAGGTCTTCCCCACTGCAGGGCCTCGGGCCCTTGACGAAGAGTGACTCGGTTCTGTGCACGGCAGCTGCTCCAGAACTACCGCCGCCGGCACAGGACCGAGGTCTTCACAGCACCGGAGCGCGAAGGCCGACCCGGTCCTGCGCCCAGAAGATGACCGACGCGGCACGCGCTGCGGTGGGAGCGGCCGACACCGGGCGCCCGCTCCCGACCTGACTCGAACCTCGATCCACCGCGTGCATTCCGGCTCAGGCCTGCGGGCACTTCCGCAAGGAGCAGGCTCCCCTCAAGCGCGTCCACCTGGCCACCCTCGCCGGCGACCCGCAGCTCGCGGCGGCCGCAAGCTGCGGGTCGTACCACCGCCGGCAGAGCGCCCTCGATGCTTTCGACGACCGCCTCACCACGGGATGAGTGCGACCGAACAGCGCGCCCAGACCCGCACACCGGTCATCGGCGGGCCGTGGCGGGGATGGCGGTGTCGATGAGGACGGCGGCGATGGCGGCGGCGGTGGGGAAAGCTTCGGCGTTGAGGACTCGGGTGCGGGCCGCGGCGCCGTCGAGGAGCAGCGCGAGCTGTTCGCCAAGTTGTTCGGGGTCGGTGGCACCGGCTTCGCGGGCGGTTTCGGCCAGGCGCGCGGCGATGGCCTTCTTGTAGTCACGCGCGTATTGGGACGCGGGGTGCTGGGGGTCGTGGAGCTCTACGGCCGCCGCGATGTAGGGGCACATGGGCGTGAGGTCCTCTGTCCCGGACGTCGGCAACTCGAAGGCGGCGAGCAGCCGTTCGCGGGGGGTGAGGTCGGTGCGGTCGAACACGGCGGACATGAGGCCGGGATCGAACCGGCGCAGGTATTCGGCAACGAGTTCGTCCTTGCCGGCGAAGTGCTGGTAGGCCGTGCGCTTCGAGACCTGGGCCACCGCGCACAGCTGGTCCATGCCGGTGCGGTTGATGCCCTGATCGCGGAACAGTTGCCGGGACGCGCCGATCATGCGCTCGAGCGCACCCCTGCCGCGGCGTCGGCCCTGGGGGCCCTTCTCCAACTCCGTCATACCTCCAGCGTAGCCCAGTTGGGTACGGATCGGTGTGCATAGCTTGCGCTCCGGTCGGCCCTCCCATACGGTTAAGCACACAACCCGGTATACATAAGGTCCGGGCTGCTCCGCACAGCAACCAGTTCTGGAGTGATCGTGGGAAAGCTCGATGGCAAGGTCGCAGTGATCACCGGCGGCACGACCGGCATGGCACTGGCCGGCGCCCAACTGTTCGTCGAAGAAGGAGCCCACGTCTTCATCCAGGGCCGACGGCAGGGAGCGCTGGACGAGGCCGTCAAGCTGATCGGCCGCAACGTCACCGGCGTACAGGGCGACGCATCCGACCTGGGCGACCTGGACCGCCTGTACGCCACGGTCAGGAAGGAAAAGGGCTCGATCGACGTGCTGTGGGCCAGCGCCGGGACGGGCGCGCCGGCCAACCTCGGCGAGATCACCGAAGCCCAGTTCCACGACGCCTTCTATCTCAACGCGCGCGGCACCCTGTTCACCGTGCAGAAGGCACTGCCCCTGCTCAACGACGGCGCCTCGATCTTCATGACCGGCTCGAACGCCTCCCTCCGGGGCTTTCCCGGATGGAGCGTGTACGCGGGCAGCAAGGCCGTACAGCAGGCCTGGGCCCGCGTCTGGCTCAACGAGCTCAAGGACCGGAACATCCGCGTCAACGTGCTCACCCCCGGCCAGGTCGCCACAGCCAAGCAGGAAGAACTGTTCGACGAGGCAACCATGAAGGCCTTCGAAGCCCTCATCCCCCGCGGAAAGATGGGCCGCCCCGACGAGATCGCACAGGTCGCACTCTTCCTCGCCTCCGACGACTCCAGCTACGTCAACGGCCTGGAACTGGTCACCGACGGCGGCACCACCGTCGTCTGACCACCACGCACGAGCAGCCGTCGCACGCACACACAGCCGGGCCGTCCGATCACACCACGAGCCCGCCGAACCCGTCCGCCGCCGTCCGCGCCGCCGGGGGCTCAGCGATGCCCGTGCCGCCGGACCGCACCGTCGTGACGGCCGTCCGCGAACCGTGAACGAGATCGCAGCCCGCTCGGCGGTGAGCCGCCACCGTCCGCGAGGCCGTCATGACGGCCGTAGAGACCGTCAGCGAGGTGCCGGCCGACGCGCTGAGCCCGACCGGGCGCGAACGAGACGAAGCGAAAGTTCGAGAACCAGGAAGAGGGCACACCTCATGAGCAGCATCAGCATCATCGGCACCGGAAACATGGCCCGCACCATCGGCGCGCGGGCGATAGCTGGCGGCAACACCGTCGAGGTCATGGGCCGCGACCACTCCAAGGCCGTCGAGCTGGCCAAGGCTCTCGGCGGCGGCGCCACGACAGGAGAGTGGGGCGCCGCCCCGGCCGGGGACATCGTCATCGTGGCCCTGTTGTTCGACGGTGTCGTTCCGGCCGTCACTCGGTACGGAGACGCCCTCGCGGGCAAGATCATCATCGACATCAGCAACCCCTTCAACTCCGCGTTCGACGGGCTGGCCCACGGTGAGGCAACCTCGATCGCGCAGGGAGTCGCCGACGTGGCCCCGGCCGGCGCCAGTGTGGTGAAGGCCTTCAACACCGTCTTCCGTGACGTCCTGGAGAAGGGCAGGCCCGACGTCTTCATCGCCGGAGACAGCGCACAGGCCAAGGCGGCCACGGAGGCGTTCGTCAAGAGCCTCGGACTGCGCCCGCTGGACGTCGGCGACCTGAAGATGGCGCACTGGCTGGAAGGAGCGGGCGTGCTCACGGTGGGCCTCGCCGGCCACGGAATGGGGCACTGGGACTTCGCCCTCGGCGTCACCGAATTTCGCGGCTGAGCCTGACCGTCCCGCTCCAAGCCACCAGGCTCACCCGAGCCAAGCTGCGGTCGCCGCTGAGGAGGGCCGACTGCCGAGGCGGATTCGAGCCCGAGGCAGACCGGATCCACGAGACGTTCCGGCTCGCTCGGATGCGGCAACCAGCCCAGGCCGAACAGGCCATGGGATGCCGGACCCCGGCACTGCCGCGGCAACTCGAAGCCGCCTGCACCAGCGCCGATGACCTCACCGCCGCAGCGGTGGCATCTTCTGACACCCGCCCGGACGCCGAGATCGTCACCAGCGAGCCAGGGCTCGGCCCACTCATCGGCGCCCGGGTGTTCGCCACGATCGCAGGCGACCGCGCTACGACGAGGCCACCGCGTACCCGCCACCCGAGGCTGCTTGAGCCGCCCTCAACTGCTCGGCAGACCCACCACATCGGCTGTCCGGGAACCGTGCCACTCCCGCTGTCTCTTCACTTCTTCCGGCCCTTGCCCGCCCTCGGCCTGCGCGCGGGGGACGAGGGCCTCGGCACACGCGGGGCGGAGAACTGGCGGTTGATCGCGGTCTGGGCGCGGATGGCGTCGGGCAGGTCCGGCAGCGCCAGCAGCCGGTCGCACGCCCGTACGGCGGCCTCGAAGTCCCCCACCCAGTGGGCGGTGACGGAGTACTCGAAGAGCAGGCCCCAGCGGTACACCCAGGACCGGGTGAACAGCAGATCGTCCGGTTCCGGCCGCCCGACGACCTGGCCGAGCAGGGCGTGCGCGGTGTGATGACGGCCCCTCAGGCGCAGTCCCGCGGCCAGCTCGTAACAGGCCTCGAGCCGCCCCGGACGCGCGTCCCAGGCCCGCGAGAACGCGTCCATCGCCGCCGGCCAGTCGTCGGTCCTCTCCGCATGCAGGATCCCGGCCTCGAGCAACGAGACGTAGACCTCCTCGCCCCAGCCGCCCATCGCGGCCCGCCGCTCGTACAGGGCGATCGCCTCCTGCGCGTGCCCGAGGTCGCGTTCGGTGTTGGCGAGGTAGAAGACGGTGCGCGGGTTGCCGGGATCGCGCGCGAACTCCTCTCTCAGCAGCCGCGCGTCCCGCTCGAACTTGTCGCTGCGGCACCCCCCGTCGGCATGGTCCTCCACGACGAGCGCGTCCAGGTTCTCCTGCACATCGGGTTCGTCGGTGCAGGGGTACTCGTGGGTGACGCCCTCGTAGCGCCAGAGCCGGTCGCCCCGCATGAGGTGCTTGAACCGGTGCTGGGCGCCGGGGACGTCGTAGCGCAGCATGTACGAGTCGGCCATGAGCCGGGGCAGCGGGGCGTCCCGGCGCAGCACGTGGTCGGCGTCGAGGGTGAGCAGGTAGTCGGCGCGTCCCCGGGCACGCCGGATGTTCCGGGTCCGGTTGTGCCCGAAGTCGACCCAGGGCTCCTCGTGGAGCTCGCCGGGAATGCCGTCCAGCACCGAGCGGATCAGCTCCTGGGTGCCGTCCGTCGAACCGGTGTCGTCGATGACCCAGTAGTCGATGAAGGGGCGGACGGCGCTCAGACAACGCTCGATCACGCGCGACTCGTTCTTGACGATCATGCACAGGCAGAGGGTCTGCTGTTTCACCGCGCCAAGGTCGCACGGGGACGCCGCAGGGCCGCCGATCCACGCGGAAGCCGAACGCTGCTACCCCCCGAACAGCGCACCATGCCCATCTGGGTACTCACGGGCAGAAAAATGCCCCATCAGAACGCATCGACTAGTCCGATACGTCGATAAACGGCGCGTTCCATGCGACTGAACCGGCCATACCACCTCTTTCCGGTCAAGCTCACACCCGGGTTCGGGGCAGCCCCGGACCGGTCGAGGCAAGGAGCATGGACATGAGACCTGAGGCCGGCGCATCCTCGCCGCTCGGACCACTGGCCCGAGACAGGTTCAAGAAGGCCGGAACGCTTGCGTCGCTCGCACTGGTCCTGGCGACCGGCCTGGCCGCCCCGGCCGCCGCGGCCGCCCGCACCGTGACCGACCACGCGCGGGCGACCGCTCCCGGCACCGGCGACAAGTGCAAGCCCGGCCACCACAAGGCCCGTGTCGGCGAGGCCACCGGCCACGGCGACTGCAAGGGCCCCACAGGTCCCACGGGCCCGAAGGGGGCCACCGGCCCCAAGGGCGCCACCGGAGCCACGGGCCCGACCGGCCCGACCGGAGCCACCGGCGCCACGGGAGCGGCGGGCCCCTGCGTGGAGATCGACGGCTTCCAGGACCAGCAGGTGTACGAGGTCCGGGGCGCGGTGAGCAACGGCTTCACGTACGCGGGCATCCGCGACGTCCGCCCCGCCCAGGACCACACCATGAGGTGGACCGATCTGAGCAACCTCCCCGGCTACCCGGTTCCCGCGACGTCCGGCGTCGCCTGCGGTGTGTCCATCAACGAGCACAGCCAGGGCAACCAGGAGCTGGCCGGCATCAAGATCGACATCATCACCACGACGGGCCTGGTCTTCGAGACCATCTGCACGGAGTCCAACACCAACAGCAATCCGGCCACCCTGACCTGTCCGGGCCCCTGGACCTCGCTGAACTCACCCTCGCCGGGCGACAGCAACTCGTAGCCCCCTCCCTCAGGAGACGTGCGACCAAGCACGAGGGCCCGTCCCCACCGTCAGGTGCGGCCGGGCCCTCACCCTTCCCCGACCCAACTCGTCGGCCGGCGACCGATGAGTTCCGGAGCCCGGCGGGGTCTGCCTTCCCACAAGCGAAAGCCGTGCACGAGCTCTGTGAGGAAACCCATGACCGCACACGCCCTGCCACCCGTCGTCGACGCCGCAACGTGGGAACAGCAGCTCCGGACGCTACGAGCCCGGGAGAAGGCCGCGACGCGGGAACTCGACGCCATCGCAGCCGAGCGTCGCCGCCTGCCGATGGTCGAGATGCCCGACTACACGCTGGAGGGCGAGGACGGCCCCGTCCGGCTGGCGGACGTCTTCGAGGGCAAGCCGCAACTGATCGTCTACAACCACATGTGGTTCGCCGGCAAGGAATGGCAGTGCCCGGGCTGCACGGGGTTCACCTCGCAGTACACCCGCCTGGAGTTCCTCGACAACTACGACGCCCGGTTCGTCATCGTCACCCAGGGCCCGATCAAGGAGGCCCTCGCCTACAAGCAGCGGGTCGGCAACCGGATGCCGTGGTACTCGACCGCGAACAGCTCGTTCGGGGCCGACGTCGGCGCACCGCCCGACGGTGGCTTCGCGGTCAACGTCTTCCTGCGCGACGGCGACACCGTCTACCGCACCTGGCACACCGACGGCCGGGGCACCGAACAACTCGGCCACACCTTCCCCCTGATCGACCTCCTCCCCTACGGCCGCCAGGAGGAATGGCAGGACTCACCCGAAGGCTGGCCCCAGTCCCCCACCTACAGCCGCTGGGCCGGGTCCAAGGACATCGCCGCGCTCTACGGCCCGGACGCCGGCCCCGCCCACTGAGCCCCGGCCTCCTCACAGGGAACGGACCGTCAGTCCTCCAGCCGGACCGGCATCAGCATCGAGAAGGTGCCCTCGTCGTCGGGCCGGCGGATCACGACCGGCACCGTGGGGGCACCGAGCTCCAGAACCAGACGGTCCCGGGCTCCGGCGGCCAGCGCGTCCAGCAGGTACTCACGGTTGACCGCGACGCGGTCCGGGCCACCGCCGTCACCGTCCGCGCAGAGGCTCACCGTGTCGCCGTCAGTCACCGTGAGCACGCTGAGGTCAGGCGCTCCGGCCTCGCCCGAACGGACCGGACCGGTCTCCAGGACCGCGCGGAAAGCCGCCACCTCGACCACGGCACGGCGCCCGTCGGCCACGGGAAGGAGACGACGGTAGTCGGGGAAGTCGTGGTCGAGGCACAGCCCGGCCGCCTGCCCGTCCCCCGCCTCCAGAGTCACGCGATCACCGTCGACCGAGAACCGCACTGATCCCCCGCCGTCGAGCAGCGCCCGCATCGCATCGGCGAGCGGGGCACCCACGATGACCTGCACACGGCTCCCGCCGTACCCGGCGATCCCGGCCCGCGCGACGGCCATGCGGTACCGGTCGGTGGCCACGACATGGAGGCTCTCGCCCTCGATGTCGAGCAGGACCCCGCCGAGCATCGGCAGCTCCCGATCGGTGCTCACCGCGAATCGGACCGCGTCCAGCGCGGCAGCGAGCTCGGGCGCGGCGACGGTCAGCCGGACGGTGGCGGTACGGAGCGAGGTCATGGAGTTCTCCCGGTGATCGAGCAGGGCACGGAGCGCGGAGAACTCGCTGCGGGCATCGGACAGCCCCTGCTCGAGCCGGCGCAGGTGCGCCGTGAGCAGTTTCCGGACGAGGTCGGTGTCCACTCGGGACCAACTGGCCAGCACCAGCCGGATGTCCGCCAACGACATCCCCCCGCGACGCAGCCTGGCCAGCAGCCGGGCCTCCTCCACCTGCTCCGGCTCGTACCAGCGGTATCCGCTCACCGGATCCACCCAGGCCGGAACCAGCACACCGGCACGGTCGTAGAACCGCAGGGCACTCACGCCGAGGCCGCTGTCCCGGGCCGTCTCCCCAATGCTGCGCATGTCGTTCTCCACACCCAGCACCCTGACCCCTGAACAAGGTCGAGGGTCAACCCACGCCCCTCAACACCCCCGCCCCTCAATGCACATGCCCACCAGGCACACCCTCAGCGTTCTTCACCGTCAACGGCAACAAGGTCTTGCCGGTCGGCCCGATCTGGATGTGGGTGTCCATCTGCGGACACACCCCGCAGTCGAAGCAAGGCGTCCACCGGCAGTCCTCGACCTCTGTCTCGTCGAGGGCGTCCTGCCAGTCCTCCCAGAGCCAGTCCTTGTCCAGTCCCGAGTCCAGGTGGTCCCAGGGCAGGACCTCCTCGTACGTCTTCTCGCGGGTCGTGTACCAGTCGACGTCCACGCCGAAGGCGGGCAGTGTCTTGTCGGCGCAGGCCATCCAGCGGTCGTAGGAGAAGTGCTCGCGCCAGCCGTCGAAGCGGCCGCCGTCCTCGTAGACGGCGCGGATGACGGCGCCGATGCGGCGGTCGCCCCGGGAGAGGAGGCCTTCCACGATGCCGGGCTTGCCGTCGTGGTAGCGGAAGCCGATCGAGCGGCCGTACTTCTTGTCGCCGCGGATCTTGTCGCGGAGCTTGGTGAGGCGGGCGTCGGTCTCCTCGGCGGAGAGCTGCGGGGCCCACTGGAAGGGGGTGTGGGGCTTGGGGACGAAGCCGCCGATCGAGACGGTGCAGCGGATGTCGTTCTGGCCGGAGGCCTTGCGGCCCTCGGCGATCACCTTCATCGCCATGTCGGCGATCTGCAGGACGTCCTCGTCGGTCTCGGTGGGCAGGCCGCACATGAAGTACAGCTTCACCTGGCGCCAGCCGTTGCCGTACGCGGTGGAGACCGTGCGGATGAGGTCGTCCTCCGAGACCATCTTGTTGATGACCTTGCGCATGCGCTCCGAGCCGCCCTCGGGGGCGAAGGTCAGGCCGGAGCGGCGGCCGTTGCGGGTCAGTTCGTTCGCCAGGTCCACGTTGAAGGCGTCGACGCGGGTGGAGGGGAGGGACAGGCCGATCTTGTCCTCCTCGTACCGGTCCGCCAGGCCCTTGGCGATGTCGCCGATCTCCGAGTGGTCCGCCGAGGAGAGCGAGAGGAGGCCCACCTCCTCGAAACCGGTCGCCTTCAGGCCCTTCTCGACCATGTCGCCGATGCCCGTGATCGAGCGTTCGCGGACGGGGCGGGTGATCATGCCCGCCTGGCAGAAGCGGCAGCCGCGGGTGCAGCCGCGGAAGATCTCGACCGACATCCGCTCGTGGACCGTCTCGGCCAGGGGGACGAGGGGCTGCTTGGGGTAGGGCCACTCGTCCAGGTCCATGACCGTGTGCTTGGACACGCGCCACGGGACGCCCGACCTGTTGGGGACCACGCGCGCGATACGGCCGTCCGGGAGGTACTCGACGTCGTAGAACGCCGGGATGTACACCGAGCCCGTCTTCGCGAGGCGGAGGAGTACCTCCTCGCGGCCGCCCGGCCGGCCCTCGGCCTTCCAGTCGCGGATGATCTTCGTCATGTCGAGGACGGCCTGTTCGCCGTCGCCGATGATCGCCGCGTCGATGAAGTCGGCGATCGGCTCGGGGTTGAAGGCCGCGTGTCCGCCGGCCAGCACGATGGGGTCGTCGAGGCCACGGTCGCGGGACTCCAGCGGGATGCCCGCCAGGTCCAGCGCCGTCAGCATGTTCGTGTAGCCCAGCTCCGTGGAGAAGGACAGTCCGAACACGTCGAAGGCGCCGACGGGGCGGTGGCTGTCCACCGTGAACTGCGGGACGTCGTGCTCCCGCATCAACGCCTCCAGGTCCGGCCACACGCTGTACGTGCGCTCGGCGAGGACGCCCTCCTGCTCGTTCAGGACCTCGTAGAGGATCATGACGCCCTGGTTGGGCAGACCGACCTCGTAGGCGTCCGGGTACATCAGTGCCCAGCGGACGTCGCAGGACTCCCACGGCTTGACGGTGGAGTTGAGCTCTCCGCCGACGTATTGGATCGGCTTCTGCACATGCGGGAGCAGAGCTTCGAGCTGCGGGAACACAGACTCCGCGGCCGCAGCGACTTCGGCAGGCATCTCGCACACCTTCGTGGGCTGGACTGAACTGACAGGGATGACCACCCAGCCTAACGCGGTGACGGCCACCCCTCGAACGCCCGGAAGGTCAGAGGGCCTGTACCCCGTCCTTGATCCCGTCCCAGAAGCCGGGCAGCTCGCTCTCCACGGTCGCCGCCCGCTGCTCCTCGCGGCCGTAGAGCAGCCCGTAGGTGAAGGCGCTCTCGCCCGACGCGTGGGCGACGGCGGACAGCTCGCGCAGGGTCTGCCGGGCCATGACGCTGTCCTGGTGCTCGCCCAGGAGGTTCTGCAGCGACTTCATGGACTTGACGAGGTCCTTGGCGGGTTTGCCGAGGACGGGGTGGGCCGTCTCCGCCGCGTACCGGGTGCGCTTGGTCTTCTTGCGGGCCTCATGGATCGCGATGTCCCGGTCGCTGCCGGGGTCGAGCTCCAGCGCCTGTTCGACGAGCCCGGTGACCTTCCCGAAGTCCTTCTTCACGGCCTTGGTGAGCACCGGCCCTGGCTTCTTCCCGGCCGCCTTCAGCAGCGGCGGGTCGGCGATCAACGTGTCCAGGGTGTCGAGCAGGGCGAGGTAGCGGCGGGAGTCCAGGACGCCGATCAGCCGCGCGCTCGCCCCGCCGGGCCGGTCACCGGCCCACATGGCGAGCCGTTCGGCGACGGATCCCGAGACCAGTGCCCGAGGCACCTGGTCGAGGGCGGCCGTGAGGCGTTCGCTCAGCACCTCGCGGTCGCGGTCGACGCCCAGTTCGCCGGCCAGCCATTTCAGTTCGTCGCCGATCGGGTCGGTGACGGCCCGGTCGAGGACGGTGCCGTACGACTTGAGGGCGCTGCGCAGCCGGCGGGTCGCGACGCGCATGCTGTGCACGGAGTCCTCGACGTCCCTGCGGACGGCCGGGTCGAGCTCGACGATCGCGTCCCGCTGGGTCCGTACGTACGCGAGGACGTGGTCGCCCGCGGTCACGGGGTCCCCGGTGACCGGGCGCTTCTTCCTGGGGGCCGTCTCCGCAAGAGCCCGGGCCAGTTTCGAGGACGACGCGGACGGCCGTACGCCCGCCTTGCGCAGCCGCTTCTCCACCTTGTCGAGGAAGGCCGGGTCGCCGCCGTCGGCGAGCTCCACCTCGATCTCGGTCCACTGGGCGTCGCCGAGGCCGCCGCTGAGCCGCTCGGCGTGCACGGCGTCCACGCTGACCTCGGCGAGGAGCCGGCCCTCCGCGTCGAGGAGGTGGCGTACGTCACGGTCCGAACGCAGGCGCACCACCGGCAGCACCTCGACGTCCCGGACCCGGGAGCGCACCAGAGCGGCGAGCTCGTCGGGGAGGGTGTCGGACATCGGGGCCCGGATCTCGTCGCGCACGCCGGGAGCGACGGGGAACTTCAGGTGCCAGCCGGCGTCGGATCCGCCGGTGCGGCGGCGCAGGGTGATCGAGGAGGTGATGAGGCGTTCGTCAACGGTGTCGTAATAGGTGGCGTCCAGATGCGCCACGCCCTTGTCCACGACTGCCTCGACCCCGGCGACTCCCGTCAGGTCGGGCAGTCCGCTCTCGTGGGACTCGTACTTCCGCTCGATCTCCCGCTTTGTGTCCGCCATGACCCGAATCTAGTGGCCGGGCGGCTGTTGTGGCAGGGGGCCACCGCCACCCGGCTCACCCCGACCGCCCCCGCTCACACTCCGGCGCGGCCGGCCTCGCGGCCCAGCTCACCCCCGCGGCCGGTTCATCCGGGCCTACGCCGACATCGGCCTCTGCACTCTGATCGACTGCAGCAGCCCGACTGCCACCCACACCGCGAACATCGACGATCCGCCGTACGACACGAACGGCAGCGGCAGTCCGGTGACCGGCATGATCCCGAGGGTCATGCCGATGTTCTCGAAGGCCTGGAAGGCGAACCACGCGACGATGCCGGCGGCCACGATCGTGCCGTACAGCTCGGTCGTCTCGCGGGCGATCCGGCAGGCCCGCCACAGGACGACCCCGAGCAGGACGATGATCAGGCCCGCGCCGACGAAGCCCAGTTCTTCACCGGCGACGGTGAAGACGAAGTCGGTCTGCTGCTCCGGCACGAACTGGCCGGTGGTCTGCGAACCGTGGAAGAGACCCGCACCCGTCAGTCCGCCCGAACCGATGGCGATGCGGGCCTGGTTGGTGTTGTAGCCGACGCCCGCCGGGTCGAGGCTGGGGTTGGCGAAGGCGGCGAAGCGGGCGATCTGGTACTCGTCCAGGATGTGCAGCTGCCAGACCGCGATCGCGCCGGTCGCGCCCGCGGCGAGCAGGCCGAAGACCCAGCGGTTGGAGGCGCCGGAGGCGAGCAGCACACCGAGCACGATGATGACCATGACCATGACCGACCCGAGGTCGGGCATGAGCATCACGATCAGCATGGGTACGGCGGCAAGGCCGAGCGCCTGGAGCACTGTGCGGTGGTCGGGGTAGGGCTTGTCGCCCGCGTCGACCCGGGCCGACAGCAGCATCGCCATGCCCAGGATGATCGTGATCTTCACGAACTCCGAGGGCTGGAGCGAGAAGCCGCCGCCGAGCACGATCCAGGAGTGGGCGCCGTTGACCGTGGAGCCCAGCGGGGTGAGCACCATCAGGAGCAGGAGGACCGAGGCGCCGTAGAGCAGGGGCACGGCGGTGCGCAGGGTGCGGTGGCCGACCCAGACCACGCCGATCATCAGGGCGAACCCGATGCCGGTGTTCATGAGGTGGCGGAGCAGGAAGTAGTACGGGTCGCCCTGGTTGATCTCGGTGCGGTTGCGGGTCGCCGAGAAGACGAGGATCGATCCGATCATGGAGAGGGCGAGGGCCGAGAACAGTATCGGCCAGTCCAGCCGGCGGGCGAGCGAGTCGCGGGCCAGCAGCCGGGTCCAGCCCGCGCGTGCGGGGCCGTATCCGGAGACCTGGAAGCTGTTCGCCCCGGTCATGTGAGCATCCTCCGGCTTCCCCGCCCGCGGCGGCGCCTGCGTGTGTCGCGGTTGCCGGGGGTCGCCGTGTTCACGGTCGCGCCCGGCTGTGTCTCGTCCGGCTCGGGAGCGCTCTGCTGGCTGGCCCGCTGGTCCTTGGCCGGGTCCTTGGCGATTCTCGGGGACTTGATGGTCCCGTCCGTCTGGATCTTCGGCAGGCTCTTCTGGGGGGTGGGGAGCAGGGCGTTCTTCTTGTCGATGGTGCCGTCGTCGGAGACGCCGTACAGGGCGTTGTAGATGCCGCGCACGGCCTCGCCGGAGGCGCCGGAGCCGGTACCGGCCTGGGCGATCGTCATGATGACCGTGTAGTCCTTGGAGTACGTGGCCAGCCATGACGTGGTCTGCTTGCCGTAGACCTCGGCGGTACCGGTCTTGGCGTGCAGCGGGATCTTGTCCTGCGGCCAGCCCCCGAACTTCCAGGCGGCCGTACCCCGGGTGACGACTCCTTCAAGGGCTGTGTCCATCCCCTTGAGGGCGGCCTGGCCGATCGGCAGCTTGCCGACGGCCTTGGGCTTGATCTCGTGGACGGTCTTGCCGTCGGCGCTGACGATCGCCTTGCCGATGGTCGGCTCGTACATGGTGCCGCCGTTGGCGAGCGCCCCGTAGATCTTGGCCTCCTGGATCGGGGTGACGAGGGTGTCTCCCTGGCCGATGGAGTAGTTGATCGAGTCGCCCTCGCGCATCTTGTTGCCTTCGAGGCAGTTCTCGTACGCGATCTTCTCGACGTAGGTGCCGTCCTTCTTGCCGGTCCTGCACCAGGAGTCCTTGTTGGCTTTCCAGTAGTCCTGCTTCCACTGGCGGTCCGGGACTCGGCCGGTGACCTCGTTGGGCAGGTCGATGCCGGTGGTCTTGCCGAGGCCGAACTGGTGGGCGGCCTTGTAGAAGTAGTCCTTGGGCTCACCCTTCGCGGGGTTGATGCCGCCGTCCTTCTTCCACTCCCGGTCGGCGAGGCCGTAGAAGACGGTGTCGCAGGAGACCTCGAGGGCGCGGCCGAGGGAGATGGGGCCGAAGTTCTCCCCCTCGAAGTTCTTGAAGACCTGGTTGCCGACCGTGTAGGAGCTGGTGCAGGGGTAGCCGCCGTCCCACTCGTAGCCGGCCTCGACCGCGGCGGCCGTGGAGACGACCTTGAACGTCGAACCGGGCGCGGACTGACCCTGTATGGCCCTGTTGAGCAGCGGGTAGTCGGAGTTCTTGCCGGTGAGCTTCTTGTAGTCCTTGGCGGAGATGCCACCGACCCAGACATTCGGGTCGTACGTCGGTGCGGACGCCATGGCGACGATCCGGCCGGTCTTGGCCTCCATCACGACCACGGCACCGGAGTCGGCCTTGTAGTTCTCGCCGGTGATCTTGTCGAACTGCTTGCGGGCGGTCTTCATCGCGTCGTTGAGCTCGTACTCGGCGACGCGCTGGACGCGGGCGTCGATGCTGGTGACGAGGTTGGCGCCGGGCTGGGCCTTGTCCGCCTCGGCCTCGCCGATGACGCGGCCGAGGTTGTCGACCTCGTAGCGGGTGACGCCGGCCTTGCCGCGCAGTTCCTTGTCGTACTGGCGCTCCAGGCCGGAGCGGCCGACCTGGTCGGAGCGCAGGTAGGGCGAGTCGGTGTCCTGGGCCTTGGTGATCTCGTCGTCGGTGACGGGCGAGAGGTAGCCGAGGACCTGGGCGGCGTTGGACTTGCCGGGGGCGGCGTAGCGGCGCACGGCCTCGGGCTCGGCGGTGATGCCGGGGAAGTCCTCGGCGCGCTCGCGGATCTGCAGGGCCTGCTTGGGGGTGGCCTCGTCGGTGATGGGGATCGGCTGGTAGGGCGAGCCGTTCCAGCAGGGCTGGGGCGTCTTCGCGTCGCACAGCCGGACCTTCTGCGTGACCTCGGCGGCGGTCATGCCGAGGACCTTGGCCAGCTTGGTGAGGACGGCCTTGCCGTCGTCCCTCATCTTCAGCAGGTCGGTGCGGGAGGCGGAGACCACCAGCCGGGTCTCGTTGTCGGCGAGCGGCACTCCGCGGGCGTCCAGGATCGAGCCGCGCACCGCGGGTTCGACGACCTGCTGGACGTGGTTGCCGGACGCTTCCTTGGCGTACGCGTCGCCCTCGCGGATCTGGAGGTACCACAGGCGTCCGCCGAGGGTGCCGAGGAGGGACAGCACGAGGATCTGGATGACGACGAGTCGGATCTGGACCCGTGGGGTCCGTCCGGTCTCGGGGATGTTGGTCACTGCGGTTGCCGCCCCCTCTCAGTGCGCCGACGTGTGTGCGCGTACGAATGATGAACGGCTGACCTGTGAAGCCGCGTTCCGCCCCGGCGAACCCGTTCGAGTGAACTCGCCGGTCCTCACAGCCGCTTCGACCGACCTCACAGCCACTTCGCCCGACCTCACAGCCGCTTGACTCCCTTGATGCGTCCCACCCGGGTCGTCCGGGTCCGTGCCCTGGTCTTCAGGCTGCCCAGGCCGCCGCGCTGGCCGCCGATCTTCAGGCCGGTGCCCGAGGAGAGCCAACCGGAGGAGATGTCCGCCGACTTGGCCCCGGAGCCGGTGTCGGCCAGCGGGTCGTTCTCGGCGCGGCGGGCGAGCGCCATGATGCCGGGGACGAC
This sequence comes from Streptomyces sp. NPDC031225, assembly GCF_055570355.1. NCBI lineage: Bacteria > Bacillati > Actinomycetota > Actinomycetes > Kitasatosporales > Streptomycetaceae > Streptomyces > Streptomyces sp. NPDC031225. The sequence continues at coordinate 154,635 of NZ_JBVIHJ010000009.1, forward strand.
GAACGGGGCGAGCAGCAGGTCGTACAGGGCGGCCGTGAACAGGAGGCTGGGGAGGCCGACATGGCGAGCCGCGGTGTCGCCGACGAGGGCGCCGACACCGGCGTACAGCAGGGTGGTGCCGACGGCGGCGGCGACCACGACAACCATGGGGCCGGTGGCCGACTTGAGCCGGCCGTTCTCCGGTTTGGCGAGACCGGCGAGGTAGCCGATGACGCACAGCACCAGGGCGTAGCGGCCCGCGGCGTGGTCGGCGGGCGGGGCGAGGTCGGCGAGGAGGCCGGCGCCGAAGCCGACGAGGGCGCCGCCGACATGGCCGTAGACCAGGGCGAGGCCCAGGACGGTGAGGAGGAGCAGGTCGGGGACGGCGCCCGGGAGGTGGAGGCGGGCGAGGACGCTCACCTGGAGCACCAGGGCGACGACGATCAGGGCCGACGAGAGCAGGATCCGGTTGACGCGCATCAGGTACAGCTCCTACTGCTGGATCTCGCCGTCGACCGGCGCGTTCGCGGACGGGGTGACGGTGACCGTCACCGTGGGCGTGGGCGTCGGCTTCGGTTTGGCGGGCAGCACCGTGTCGCGCGGGTCCTTCTTCGGTGCCTCGACGACGACGCCGACGATGTCGAGCTTGGTGAAGCTGACGTACGGCGTGACGTAGAGGGTGCGGGTGAGGTCGCCGCCGGAGGGGTCGACGCGGGAGACCACGCCGACCGGGACGCCGGGGACGAAGGGCTTGTCGGCCTGCGAGCCGAAGGTGACCAGGCGGTCGCCCTTCTTCACGTCGGCCTTGCCGTTGAGGAGTTCGACGCGCAGCGGGCGGTCGCCCTGTCCGGAGGCGAAGCCGAGTTCGTCGGTGGCCTCCATGCGGGTGCCGACGGTGAAGTCGGGGTCGTTGGCGAGGAGCACGGTGGCGGTGTTCGGGCCGACCGTCGTCACCCGCCCGACCAGGCCGTCGCCGTTGAGGACGGTCATGTCGCGCTGGATGCCGTCGTCGGCGCCGACGTCGATGGTGATGGTCCAGGAGAAGCCCTGGGCCGCCCCTATGGCGATGACCTCGGCGCCCTTGATGCCGTACTGGCCCTCACCGGCGATCTTGATCATCTTGTTGAGCTGTTTGAGGCGGCTGGCGTTGCGGTCGTCGCTGCCGAGCCTCGCCTTGAGGGCCGCGTTCTCCGTCTGCAACGCGGCGAGCCGGTCGTGCCGGTCGCCGGAGTCACGGATGGCCGACACGGCGTTGCCGACCGGGTCCACCGCGGCCGACACTCCGTCCTCGATCGGGCCGAACACGGTGGCCGCGCCCCGGCGGGCACCGTCGACAGGTGAGTCCTCCCCACCACGGATATCGACTGTGATCAGCGCGAATGCGACGGCGATCAGCAGCACCAGGAGCAGCCGGCTCTCTCGTGTGTCCCTCACGTGCGGCGGCCGTGCCTTCCTCAATAGAGTTTTTGTGGCAACAGAGTTCTTTGTGGCAACAGAGTCTTTTGCGGAGCTTATGCCTCTATATCAACGATCCGCCGCACGAGAGGAGATCATCTCGTACGGCGGAATCGAAGCGTTACGTCATCTGCGGGGCTGGGCGTCGAGCACCTGCTGGAGCGCCTCGAACTCCTCGACGCACTTGCCGGAGCCGAGCGCCACGCTGTCCAGCGGGTCCTCGGCGATGTGGATCGGCATGCCGGTCTCCCGCCGCAGCCGCTCGTCGAGCCCGCGCAGCAGGGCGCCGCCGCCGGTGAGGACGATGCCGCGGTCCATGATGTCGCCGGAGAGCTCCGGCGGGCACTTGTCGAGGGTCGTCTTGACGGCGTCGACGATGGCGTTGACGGGTTCCTCGATCGCCTTGCGGACTTCGGCGGCCGAGATGACGACGGTCTTGGGCAGCCCGGAGACGAGGTCCCGGCCGCGGATTTCGGTGTGTTCGTCAGCGTCGAGGTCGTATGCCGAACCGATCGTGATCTTGATCTGTTCCGCCGTCCGCTCACCCAGCAGAAGGGAGTACTCCTTCTTGATGTGCTGGATGATCGCGTTGTCCAGCTCGTCACCCGCCACCCTGATGGACTGGGCGGTGACGATGCCGCCGAGGGAGATGACCGCGACCTCCGTGGTGCCGCCGCCGATGTCCACCACCATGTTTCCCGTGGCCTCGTGGACCGGCAGGCCGGAGCCGATGGCCGCGGCCATGGGCTCCTCGATGATGTGCACCTGGCGGGCGCCGGCCTGGGACGACGCCTCGATGACGGCGCGGCGCTCGACGCCCGTGATGCCCGAGGGGACACACACGACGACGCGCGGCCTCGCGAGATACCGCCGCTTGTGGATCTTCAGGATGAAGTAGCGGAGCATCCGCTCGGTGATCTCGAAGTCGGCGATCACGCCGTCCTTCAGCGGCCGCACGGCAACGATGTTGCCGGGGGTCCGCCCGATCATCTTCTTCGCTTCGGCGCCGACCGCGAGGATGCCACCGGTGTTGGTGTTGATCGCGACGACGGACGGTTCGTTGAGTACGATCCCGCGACCCCTGACGTACACCAGCGTGTTGGCGGTCCCGAGGTCGACAGCCATGTCACGGCCGATGAACGACATTGAGTTCCCCATCAGGATTCGTGTGGCCTTCCCTGGGAGCTTTTGAGGGCTTTTCAGGTCGGCGAAGTGGGTGCAGTGACGTGAAGGCTTCCATCGTAGACGCGCCTGCCCGAACACTGCGCGAGGGTCTTCGCCATTGTCAGCAGATCAAACGCCGCCTCGCTTGTGGAGACGGTCCATAGGGGGCACCCGTTCCCCCGATCGGCGCGCATATGCCGAGGGACGGCCGAAAACATCCGGCCGCCCCAGGTCAGGCGAGGATTTGAACTGACGTCTCATCAGAAACGTCCACGAAAACTCCCTAAGACGGCTCTCCGTGATCCGGTCAGGCAGCCCCGCCCGGGAAGAAGATCTTCATCTCCCGCTCGGCCGACTCGACGGAGTCGCTCGCGTGGATGAGGTTCTCGCGGACGATGACACCGAAGTCGCCGCGGATGGAGCCGGGCGCGGCGGCGATCGGGTCGGTCGGTCCGGCCAGCGCGCGCACGCCCTCGATGACCCGCTCCCCCTCGACGATCAGCGCGACGACCGGACCGGAGGCCATGAACTCCACCAGCGGCTCGTAGAAGGGCTTGCCCTTGTGCTCGCCGTAGTGCTGCTCCAGCGTGTCCTGGTCCAGGGTGCGCAGCTCCAGCGCGGTGATCGCCCAGCCCGCCTTGCGCTCGATGCGGCTGATGATCTCGCCGGTCAGGCCACGACGGACGGCGTCGGGCTTGAGGAGGACGAGGGTGCGCTGGCTCACGAGGGGCTCCTTGCCTGCTGAGATGTGCGGTAGAACGAGGTTACAGGGCGTGTCGGCTCGTCCGTTACGCAGCGTCAGGTGTAGTGGAGTCCGCCTGGGCGGCGAATCTCGCCTTCGCCTCGTCGATCTTCCGGCCGTAGTGCACGGAGGCCCACCACAGGGCCGCGAAGACCGCCCCCATGAGGAACATGGCCGGCACGACGAAGCCGGAGACGATCAGGGCGAGCTGCAGTGCCCAGCCGAGGGCGATGCCGCCTGGCCGGGTCACCATCCCGCACAGCGCGAGACACGCGAACATGGCGATGCCGCTGACCGTCCACACCGTGGAGCCGGCCAGATCGGGGTCCTTCATCGCGACCAGTCCGGCGAAGCCGATGACGAAGAACTCGCCGATCAGGGTCGAGGCACAGAGCGTACGCATGACCGGCTCAGCCCCTTCCCAGCAGCAGCCGGGCCTCGCCGACCGTGATGACCGACCCGGTGACGAGCACCCCGCCGCCCGCGAACTCGCCGTCCTCCTCGGCCAGCGTGATCGCCTCCTCCAGGGCGTCCGGCAGCCGCGGTTCGACCTGGACGCGGTCCTCGCCGAACACCTCGACGGCGATCGCGGCCAGCTCGTCGGCGTCCATCGCCCGGTGGCTGGAGTTCTGCGTGATGACGACCTCGGCGAAGATCGGCTCGAAGGCTTCGAGGAGCCCCCGCACGTTCTTGTCGCCGCTCGCGCCCACCACACCGATCAGCCGGCTGAACTCGAAGGCCTCGGCAATGGCCTCCGCGGTGGCGCGGGCGCCCGCCGGGTTGTGCGCGGCGTCCAGGACGACGGACGGGGAACGCCGTACGACCTCCAGGCGGCCCGGGGAGGAGACGGCGGCGAAGGCCTTGCGGACGGTGTCGATGTCCAGCCTCTCCGGGCGCTGGGCGCCGACGCCGAAGAACGCCTCGACGGCGGCGAGCGCCACAGCCGCGTTGTGCGCCTGGTAGGGGCCGTGCAGCGGCAGATACACCTCTTCGTACTCACCGCCGAGGCCGCGCAGCGTCAGCAGCTGGCCGCCGACGGCGACCTGCCGGGACACGATCCCGAACTCCAGTCCCTCGCGCGCGACCGTGGCGTCGACCTCGACGGCCTTCTTCAGCAGCACCTGTGCCGCGTCCACCGGCTGCTGGGCCAGGATCACGGTCGCGTCCTGCTTGATGATCCCGGACTTCTCGACGGCGATCGCGCCGGGTGTCTCGCCGAGCCGGTCGGTGTGGTCCAGGTCGATGGGGGTGACCACGGCGACATCGCCGTCGATCACGTTGGTGGCGTCCCAGGAGCCGCCCATCCCCACTTCCACGACGGCCACGTCGACGGGGGCGTCCGCGAACGCGGCGTACGCCATCCCGGTCAGCACCTCGAAGAACGACAGCCGGTACTGCTGCTGGGCGTCGATCATCCCGATGTACGGCTTGATGTCCTCGTACGTCTCGATGAACCGCTCGGCGGAGATCGGGGCGCCGTCCAGGCTGATGCGCTCGGTGATCGACTGGACGTGGGGGCTGGTGTACCGGCCCGTGCGCAGCTCGAAGGCACCGAGGAGGGCCTCGATCATGCGGGCGGTGGAGGTCTTGCCGTTCGTCCCCGTGATGTGGATCGAGGGGTACGACCGCTGCGGCTCGCCCAGCACGTCCATCAGCGCGGCGATCCTGCTGACCGAGGGCTCCAGCTTGGTCTCGCCCCAGCGGGTGGCGAGCTCCGCCTCGACCTCGCGCAGGGCCTTGTCGACCTCGGGGTCCTCGGGGCGTCCGGGCACGTCGGCCTCCGGCGGGCCGCCCTGGGTGCGCAGGGTGCGGCTGCCGGCCTCGATGACCGCGAGGTCGGGGTCGCGGTCGGTCTCGTTCGCGATGATCTCGTCGAAGGGGTCGCTGTCACTCACGCAGTCAGTCTACGGAGGCCGACTGACAGAGTGCCTTCGGAGTGGGGTGGCTGGTGCCGCCTGGCGGGCGCGGGGAGGTCTGTGGCTGGTCGCGCCCACGCGGCGGAGCCGCGTTGACACAGCCCCGCGCCCCTGGGCAGGCGCAGGGCCCCGGAGTCCAGACGACCCCGGGGCCCCGTGTGCTTTACGCCTCAGGCAAGCGGTCCAGCTGCTGCTGGATCCTCTCGATGTCCTCGTCCGCCTTCGTCAGGCGGCCGCGGATCTTGTCCACCACGTTGTCCGGGGCCTTCGCGAGGAAGGCCTCGTTGCCGAGCTTGGCGTTGGCCTGGGCCTTCTCCTTCTCGGCCGCCGCCAGGTCCTTCGCGAGGCGCTTGCGCTCGGCGGCGACGTCGATCGTGCCGGAGAGGTCGAGGGCGACCGTGGCCCCCGCGACCGGGAGGGTCGCCGTGGCCGCGAAGGCATCGCCCTCCGGCTGCAGGCGCAGGAGCTGGCGGATGGCCGGCTCGTGCGGGGCGAGCGCGGTGCCGGCCAGTTCCAGACGGGCGGGGACCTTCTGACCGTCCTTCAGCCCCTGGTCCTTGCGGAACCGGCGGACCTCGGTGACGACCCGCTGGACCAGCGCGATCTCGTCCTCGGCGTCCTTGTCGCGGAACCCGCTGTCCGTCGGCCACTCGCCGACGACCAGGGACTCGCCGCCGGTGAGGGTGGTCCACAGGGCGTCCGTCACGAACGGGATGACCGGGTGGAGGAGTCGCAGCGTCACGTCGAGGACCTCGCCGAGGACCCGGCCGGAGACCCGCGCCTGCTTGCCGCCCGCGAAGAAGGTCGTCTTGGACAGCTCGACGTACCAGTCGAAGACCTCGTCCCACGCGAAGTGGTAGAGCGCGTCGGCGAGCTTGGCGAACTGGTAGTCGTCGTAGTACGCGTCGACCTGGGCGACCGTGGTGTTGAGCCGGGACAGGATCCAGCGGTCCGTCGCCGACATCTCGGAGGCGTCCGGCAGCGGGCCCTCGACCGTGGCGCCGTTCATGAGGGCGAAGCGGGTGGCGTTCCAGATCTTGTTGGTGAAGTTCCGGGAGGCCTTGACCCAGTCCTCGCCGATCGGCACGTCCGCGCCCGGGTTGGCGCCGTTGGCGAGGGTGAAGCGGACGGCGTCGGAGCCGTACGCGTCCATCCACACCAGCGGGTCGACCGCGTTGGGGTTCGACTTGGACATCTTCTTGCCGAACTCGTCGCGGACGAGGCCGGTGAGGGCGATGGTATGGAAGGGGGCGACCCCGTCCATGGCGTACAGGCCGAACATCATCATCCGGGCGACCCAGAAGAAGATGATGTCGTGGCCGGTGAGCAGGACGTCGGTCGGATAGAACTTCCGCAGGTCCTCGGTCTGTTCGGGCCAGCCGAGCGTGGAGAACGGCCACAGGCCGGACGAGAACCAGGTGTCGAGGACGTCCGGGTCCTGGTTCCAGCCCTCGCCGGACGGCGGCTCCTCGTCGGGTCCGACGCAGACGACCTCGCCGTCCGGGCCGTACCAGATCGGGATGCGGTGGCCCCACCACAGCTGGCGCGAGATGCACCAGTCGTGCATGTTGTCGACCCAGTCGAAGTAGCGCTTCGACATCTCCTCGGGGTGGATCCTGACCCGGCCGTCGCGGACCGCGTCACCGGCGGCCTTGGCGAGCGGGCCGACCTTGACCCACCACTGCATCGAAAGGCGCGGCTCGACCGTGGTCTTGCAACGCGAGCAGTGGCCGACGGAGTGCATGTACGGGCGCTTCTCGGCGACGATGCGGCCCTGCTCCTTGAGGGCGCCGACGACGGTCGAGCGGGCCTCGAAGCGGTCCAGGCCGAGGAAGGGGCCGTGGACGGTGATGACGCCGTGCTCGTCCATGATCGTCAGGGACGGCAGGTCGTGGCGCCGGCCGATCTCGAAGTCGTTCGGGTCGTGTGCCGGGGTCACCTTGACCGCGCCGGTGCCGAACTCGGGGTCGACGTGGGTGTCGGCGACGACCGGGATGGTGCGGTCGGTCAGCGGAAGCTTGATCTGCTTGCCGATGAGGTGCTTGTAGCGCTCGTCGTCCGGGTGGACGGCGACCGCCGTGTCACCGAGCATCGTCTCCGCGCGCGTGGTCGCGACGACGAGGCTGTCCTCGCCCTCGCCGTAGCGGATGGAGACCAACTCGCCCGCGTCCTCCTGGTATTCCACCTCGATGTCCGAGATGGCCGTCAGACAGCGCGGGCACCAGTTGATGATGCGCTCGGCGCGGTAGATCAGCTCGTCGTCGTAGAGCCGCTTGAAGATGGTGAGGACGGCCTCGGACAGGCCCTCGTCCATCGTGAACCGCTCACGGCTCCAGTCGACGCCGTCACCGAGGCGTCGCATCTGGCCGAGGATCCGGCCGCCGTACTCCTCCTTCCACTGCCAGACGCGCTCGACGAACTCCTCGCGCCCCAGGTCGTGCCGGGACTTGCCCTCCTCGGCGAGCTGCTGCTCGACCTTGTTCTGGGTCGCGATACCGGCGTGGTCCATGCCCGGCAGCCACAGCGACTCGTAGCCCTGCATGCGCTTGCGGCGCGTGAGGGCGTCCATGAGCGTGTGCTGGAAGGCGTGGCCCAGGTGCAGTGAGCCGGTGACGTTCGGCGGCGGGATGACGATGGTGTACGGAGGCTTGTCGCTCTTCGCGTCGGCGGTGAAGTAACCGCGCTCCACCCAGCGCTCGTACAGCGTCCCCTCTACCTCGGCCGGCGTGTACTGGGTCGGCAGTTCGGTGCTGGGCGCTGTGGGCTGCTGCTGAGCGTTCTCGGTCACGGGGTCAGTTTAGGGGCCTGGTGGGCCTGTCCCGAAACGCGTTTGTTCTGTAACGGTGGGGGCCCCGACGCGGTGCGCCGGCTGCGCCTGAGCCAGGATGTCGGGAACACATAAGCATCTGGAGGGGAACCCAGAGATGAGTCACAACCAGCCGGGCCCGTACGGGCAGCCTCAGCAGCCCGGGCAGCCGCAGCAGCCCGGGCCGTACGGCCAGCCGGGCCCCTACGGCCAGCCGCCGCAGGCCCCCCAGCCCGGCTACGGCTACCCGCAGGCCCCTCAGGGCCAGCCCCAGGCGCAGCCCGGCTACGGCTATCCGCAGCAGCCCCCGCAGGCCCCTCAGGGCCAGCCGCAGGCGCAGCCCGGCTATGGCTACCCGCAGCAGGGCGGCGTCCCGCCGCAGACCCCGCCGTACGGTCAGCCGCAGGCTCCCTACGGCCAACAGGACCCGTACGGTCAGCAGCCGCCGTACGGCCAGGCCCCCTACGGCGTCCCGCAGCCCCCGGCGCCCGGCGGCGGCAGCGGGAAGAAGATCGGCATCATCCTCGGCGCGGTGGCGGTCGTGGCCGCGATCGCGGTCGGCGCGTATCTGGTGATCGGGCGCGGGGGCGGCAGCGGCGGCTCCGACGTCTCCGACGACGGGGCGCACAAGCTGGCGGCTCCGGCGACGATCCTCGGCGGGGAGTACAAGAAGGGCAGCGACGCCGGGGTCGGCGCGCTGAGCGAGAGCGACGTCAAGGACGCCGAGTCGTGGGGTGTCAAGGACGCCAAGGACGTCAGCGCGACCTACTCCTCGGGCACCGGCCTCAGCACCAAGTCCCTGATGTTCGCGGGCGTTTACGGCACGATCGACGACCCGGAGAAGGTCGTCGACGCGATGTTCGCCCAGGCCAAGACGGGCTCCTCGAAGGACTCAGGCTCGGGCTCGTTCGTGGGCAGCCCCAAGGAGTTCACCCCCACGGGCTTCGAGAACGGCGTCATGAAGTGCCAGGAGATCAAGACCACCGAGTCCGGTCAGACCATCTCGATGCCGGTGTGCATCTGGGGTGACCACAGCACGGTCACCTACGTGTTCGCGTACGACATGGCCGCCCTGACCGAAGGCAAGAGCACCACGATGACGGAAGCGGCCGAACTGACGGCCAAGGTCCGCAACGATGTGCGCGTCGCGTCCTGACGGACGCCGACAGCCCAACCGTGAAGGGGCCCCGGTCGGTTGACCGGGGCCCCTTCACATGTCCTGTGTGGCTACGCCGTCTTCTGCTCGCCCGGACCACGCCCGCGCGCGTCCCGCGGGATCAGTGTCGGGTTGACGTTGGAGTGGACGACGTCCGCCGTGATGACGACGCGGGCCACGTCCTTGCGGGACGGGATCTCGTACATCACGCCCTGGAGGACCTCTTCCATGATGGCGCGCAGGCCTCGCGCGCCGGTCTGGCGGAGGATGGCCTGGTCGGCGATGGCCTCCAGTGCCTCACGCTCGAAGTCCAGCTCCACGCCGTCGAGTTCGAAGAGGCGCTGGTACTGCTTGACCAGCGCGTTGCGGGGCTCGACCAGGATCTGGAGGAGGGCCTCGCGGTCGAGGTTGTGGACCGAGGTGATGACGGGCAGCCGGCCGATGAACTCGGGGATCATCCCGAACTTGACCAGGTCCTCGGGCATGACGTCCTCGAACTGGTCCTTGGCCTCCAGCTCACGCTTGGAGCGGATCGTCGCGCCGAAGCCGATGCCCTTGGCTCCTGCGCGGGACTCGATGAGCTTCTCCAGGCCCGCGAAGGCACCGCCCACGATGAACAGGACGTTCGTCGTGTCGATCTGGATGAACTCCTGGTGCGGGTGCTTGCGTCCGCCCTGCGGCGGGACGGAGGCGGTGGTGCCCTCGAGGATCTTGAGCAGTGCCTGCTGCACGCCCTCGCCGCTCACGTCCCGCGTGATGGAGGGGTTTTCACTCTTCCGCGCGACCTTGTCGATCTCATCGATGTAGATGATCCCGGTCTCGGCCTTCTTGACGTCGTAGTCCGCCGCCTGGATGAGCTTCAGCAGGATGTTCTCGACGTCCTCGCCGACGTACCCGGCCTCGGTGAGCGCCGTCGCGTCCGCGATCGCGAACGGGACGTTCAGCATGCGGGCCAGCGTCTGCGCGAGGAGCGTCTTGCCGGAGCCCGTGGGGCCCAGCAGGAGGATGTTGGACTTGGCCAACTCGATCGCGTCGTCACGGCTGCTGCCGCCGCCGTTCTCGCCGGCCTGGACGCGCTTGTAGTGGTTGTACACCGCCACGGAGAGGGCCTTCTTGGCCGAGTCCTGGCCCACCACATAGCCCTCGAGGAACTCGAAGATCTCGCGCGGCTTGGGGAGTTCCTCCCAGCGCACCTCGCTCGTCTCCGCGAGTTCTTCCTCGATGATCTCGTTGCAGAGGTCGATGCACTCATCGCAGATGTACACACCAGGCCCTGCGATGAGCTTCTTGACCTGCTTCTGGCTCTTGCCGCAGAACGAGCACTTGAGCAGATCGCCGCCGTCACCGATGCGTGCCACGGTGTGCTTCCCCTTCGCCTGGGAGACGCCTAGGTCCAGCGGCTCCTGGTGCTGCCTTATGTCCGACGGTACCTTGCCGGGCCCCCCGTTCGGGCCCCCCTTGGCAGGGTTCACTTCGACGTGCACTGTGCCAAGGGGCGGCATATCCTACGGCTTCGCGTCAGCGGACGGAGGCGTTGTTCATCTTCCGGGTGGAGATGATCTGGTCGATCAGGCCGTACGCCAGGGCGTCATCGGCCGTGAGGATCTTGTCGCGCTCGATGTCCTCGCGGATCTTCTCGATCGGCGTCGTGGAGTGCTTGGCCAGCAGGTCTTCCAGCTGGGCGCGCATCCGGAGGATCTCGTTGGCGGCGATCTCCAGGTCGGAGACCTGTCCGCGGCCGGTCTCGCTGTAGGGCTGGTGGATCAGCACCCGGGCGTTCGGGAGCGCCATGCGCTTGCCCGGTGTACCGGCGGCCAGCAGGATGGCGGCGGCCGAGGCGGCCTGGCCCATGCAGACCGTCTGGACGTCGGGCTTCACGAACTGCATGGTGTCGTAGATCGCGGTGAGCGCCGTGAAGGAGCCGCCGGGGCTGTTGATGTAGACCGAGATGTCCCGGTCGGGGTCCATCGACTCCAGGCACAGCAGCTGCGCCATGACGTCGTTGGCGGAGGCGTCGTCGATCTGCACGCCGAGGAAGATCACGCGCTCCTCGAAGAGCTTCGCGTACGGGTCGTACTCGCGGACACCCTGCGAGGTGCGCTCGACGAAGCGGGGGATCACGTAGCGGGACTCGGCCACGGGGCCCGCGTACTCGGCGCGTGTGCGGTCGTAGAGGCCGTAGCCGGGGAAGTCGTTCACTGTCTGTCTCCTAGGGGCTGTGGCGGTCGGCTGGGGGCTCTCTGGGGCCGTTCGGGCCCCGCGGGGCGGTCAGGCCCCGGTGCCGCCGCCGCCCGGGATGCCGGCAGCCGTGCTGATCACGTCGTCGATGAGGCCGTACTCCTTGGCCTCCTCGGGGTCGAACCAGCGGTCGCGGTCCGAGTCACGGGTGACCTGCTCGACCGACTGACCCGTGTGCTGGGCCGTGAGTTCGGCCATGCGCTTCTTGGTGTGCAGCAGCCGCTCGGCGTGGATCTTGATGTCCGACGCGGAACCCGCGAGACCGGCGGAGGGCTGGTGGATCAGGATCTCGGCGTTCGGCAGCGCGAAGCGCTTTCCGGGGGTGCCCGCGCTGAGCAGGAACTGCCCCATGGAGGCGGCCAGACCCATCGCGATGGTCATCACGTCGTTCTTGATGAACTGCATGGTGTCGTAGATCGCCATGCCGGCCGTGATCGAGCCGCCCGGGCTGTTGATGTAGAGGTTGATGTCCTTGTCGGGATCGGCCGCGGCAAGGAGCAGCAACTGCGCGGTGATCTTGTTTGCGATGTCATCGTCGACCGGCTGGCCGAGGAAGATGATCCGCTCGTTGAGCAGCCGGTTGTAGACCTGGTCGCCGAGGCCACCACCGATGGAGGGCTCGCCGGCGGCGGAGGGCATCAGATTCGTCACGTATCCACCTGCTCGTCTTACGACGGCGCCGGGCCGTCTCACGTTTCCCTGCGTGTTCCCTGCGGGGCTGGAGCCATTGGAGGACTCCAATCGCCCTCTTGTTCATGGACCCTAACGCGCTGGTCCCTTCGGGGAATCCCGGATACGTGGCTGTTCGCCGGGGGCGTAGCGCGGGGCCCCGGGCGGTCGGGCGGGCCACGGGCCCTCCGGGGCCGGTCGCACGGTCCCCCGCATCCCTGGGCCGTCACCGGCCCCCGGACGCGGCGGGCCCCCGGGAGTGACTCCCGGGGGCCCGTCGTACTGCTGATCAGAGGTGCCGGGGGCGTCAGCCCTCGGTCTTCTCCTCGGCCTCGGCCGGGGCGTCCTCGGAGGCGGCCGGGGTCTCTTCGGCAGCGGCCGCGGCCGTCTCGTCCTCGTCGTCGTCCAGGTCGATGACCTCGCCGTTGGTGTCCTTGACCGTGGCGGCCTCGACCACGACGGCCAGGGCCTTGCCGCGGGCGACCTCGCCGACGAGGAGCGGAACCTGGCCGCCCTCGACGACGGCCTGGGCGAACTGGTCGGGGGACATGCCGGAGGAGGCGGCGCGGCGCATGAGGTGCTCGGTGAGCTCCTCCTGGTTGACGTTCAGCTTCTCCCGCTTGACGAGCTCGTCGAGGACGAACTGCGTCTTGATGCCCTTGACCGCGGCTTCCTTGGTCTCGGCGACGAACTCCTCCTCGGTCTTGCCCTGGATCTCCAGGTACTTCTCGAGGTCGAGGCCCATCTGGCCGAGCTGGTGGTGCTCCAGGTTGTGCTTGCGGGTGTTGATCTCTTCCTCGAGCAGCTTCTCGGGGACGGGCACCTCGACGAGCTCCAGCAGCTTCTCCAGGACGCGCTCCTGGGCCTGCGTGGCCTGGTCGTACTGCTTCATGTTCTCGAGGCGCTTGCGGCTGTCGGCCTTCAGCTCTTCGAGAGTGTCGAACTCGGAGGCGAGCTGCGCGAACTCATCGTCCAGCTCGGGCAGTTCACGAGCGGCGACCTGGGTGACCTTGACGGTGACCTCGGCCTCCTTGCCGGCCGCCGAGCCGCCCTTGAGCTCGGAGGCGAAGGTGGCCTCGCCACCGGCCTCCAGGCCCTTCACGGCGTCGTCGATGCCTTCGAGGAGCTCACCGGAGCCGATCGTGTAGGAGACGCCGCTGGCGACGCCGTCCTCCAGGATCTCGCCCTCGACCTTGGCCTCCAGGTCGATGGTGACGACGTCGCCGTCCTCGGCGGCACGCTCGACCGGGGAGGTCGAGGCGAAGCGCTCGCGGAGCTGCTCGACCGACTTCGCGATGTCCTCGTCGGTGACCTCGACGGAGTCGACCTCGACCTCGATGCCGGAGTAGTCCGGGATCTCGATGGCCGGGCGGACGTCGACCTCGGCGGTGAAGTTCAGCGTCTCGCCGTCCTTCAGCTCCGTGATGTCGACCTCGGGCTGGCCGAGGACGTCGATCTCGGCCTCGTTGACCGCCTCGGTGTAGAACTTGGGAAGCGCGTCGTTGACCGCCTCCTCCAGCACCGCACCGCGGCCGAACCGCTGGTCGATGACGCGGGCCGGGATCTTGCCCTTGCGGAAGCCCTTCACCGTGACCTGCTGGTTGATCTTCTTGTACGCCGCGTCGAGGCTGTCCTTGAGCTCCTCGAAGGGCACCTCGATGCTGAGCCGAACCCGAGTCGGGTTCAGGGTCTCCACGGCGCTCTTCACGGTTCGGTCTCCTTGGGGGCTGACTTCTTGGTTTCTGCCGGTGCCAGAACGGCTCCGGCGGATTCGCCGCCCGGGGGTCTTCCAGTGGAGATCCAGTGGATGAGGCACACGGGCGTGCAGCTTGCATAGTAACGGCAGCGGCGACACGCCCCAAAGGCGATCACGAACCCGCTCGCGCGAGGTGATCGCGCAGCCGGTCCGCGAGAGATCGCGCAGGTGGTCGGGGTGGCGGGATTTGAACCCACGGCCTTCCGCTCCCAAAGCGGACGCGCTACCAAGCTGCGCCACACCCCGTCTGGTGCGACACGTAGGGTACATGCCCGCAGGCAGCGGGGTTGCCGCATTTCACGAGTGCCGGGGCGGAGTGCGCCCGCGCGGGGGTGACCCGGGGGAAGGGATGTGCGGCGGGGCGGCACGACCCGCTACGATGCTTCCGTGCCGCCGGGCAGTGATCCACGGCGCATGCTGTGCGGGCGTAGCTCAATGGTAGAGCCCTAGTCTTCCAAACTAGCTACGCGGGTTCGATTCCCGTCGCCCGCTCCATACACATCAGGGCCAGGTCAGAGGATGTTTCCTCCGCCTGGCCCTGATCGTTTTCCGCGTGCCCCTGGGACTTTGGGTCTTGTTTCTTCCTGGCTTTCCGTGCCCGCTTGCGTGCCGGTGGAGGGGGCGTGTCACCAATCGCTTTCGGCTCCGGCGTGGAACCTCGTGAGCGCGAAGATGATCAGAAGGTCCAGTGCCATTACGGGGATGGCCCACAGCGGGTAGTACGGCACGAACATGAACTGGGTGATCAGGCTGATCCCTGCCGCCGCCGCACCGGCTCCGCGGCCCCAGCCCTGGTTGCTCACGACACCCAGACCGGCAATGACGAGTGCCAGGCCGGCCAGAATGTGAATCCAGCCCCAAGCGGTCAGGTCGAATCGATAGGCGTACTGGGACGCGGCGAACAGGTTGTCCCCCGCGATGCCGGATGCACCCATGAGAATGCTGAGCGGCCCGCTGAGCATCATCACCGCCCCTGCGAACAGGGACGCGCCGCTGAGGCTTCCGCTGCTTCCCGGCGCCCCATGCCCTCGCCGTGTCTCGCTCGGCACTGTCGCCATGACCCTCACCTTCCTGTACAGCGCGCTGACCGACGCATAACGCCCGTGCGACGTCAGCCACGCTCCCCTGCCAGGATCAGCGCAATCCCCCGGCGCCGCGACCGCAACCCGTCGGGCCGAATCGTCGGCACCAGGGTCGTGTACGCAGATGACCACCAAACAAGGCCAAATCGCGACCTACTGGGATCCGGTCAAGTTCGCTCACACTCGGACACATGGGGGCGACCAAGGATCAGGACACGCACTTATGCCATCGCTGCGGGATGACGAGCCTCACCGTGCGCGAGCGCGGGCGGATCGATCTCATGGCGAGGTTCTGCGAGGCGTGCTGGAACGTCTTCGCGAACGAGATGGCCACGACCGACGGGGCCACCGCTCCCCCGAGGCCGGACCCGGATCCCGACGACGTGTCGTGGATCGAGCCTCCGACCTGCCCCAGGTGTGGCGCATTTGTGCGCATCTACCCGACCACGTACGACCGATGGGTCAGTCTGGCCCCGGTGGAGTTGCCCGCCAAGGACGTCCCTGAGCCCTTCCGCTGGCGTCTGATGCGGCTGCCGGACCCATCCCGCGTCACGACCGATACCGTGGCCGTAAGGGTCCGTGGCATCGATCCGCTGCCCGGCGAGCCTGTCGTACCGGCGCACCGCATGATGTGCGTCCCCGAGCAGGGCGAGCCGTAGAGCACAGCAGGGAAGCAACCCGCGCCCCTGGCGTGCCCGATCGAGTGGCGCCGCGCGGGGAACAGCGGGCAGTACGTGTTTTGACATGCGTCGCCTTGGCCTGGTTCGGCTGTCAGGCCCTGTACGGCGAGGGGATGCCCCGCGTGGGCGCCGCTACAGCCGTGGGCGCGCGGAGCTGAACCGCCGTACGCGCCGCAGTGGTCAGAGCTCCGGCCCGGTCCCCGTGCGGGATCGGGCCGGTGGTCCTTGGTGCGCCAGCCGGTGGTTCGGGGCTAGAACTGGATCGAGTTGATGGTGTCCGCTATCGAGTCCAGGAAGCGTTGGATGTCGTCGGCCATGCCGGTCGAGGCGAGGAAGAAGCCGAAGAGCACCGCGACTATGGCGGGGCCGGCCTTGATGGACCCTCCCCGGATCAACACCACAAGGATGATCCCCAACAGCAGCACCACTGACAGCGAAATGGCCACAACTGATCACACCCTCGGTCGGTCCCGCTCTCCCGGCCCGGGGACGCGACCCCGCGACCCCCGCCAGAACCATCGTGCCACCAACGCGGCCCGCATATGCGGCGGGTGACCCAACGTTTGGCCATGCCCATACCTGCCCCACGTTCCCTGGCCGGTTCCTTTCGGTATGCGTCCATCGCGTCCGCACATCCCATTCGCAGACAATTCGAATCATCGGCACAGACGTGCCAAGGGTGTCGGAATGCGCCGGTTTCTGCTGATCAATCATGACAATGCAGGTGCGCTGAAACCAGCTTGGAAGTGGACAAGCGGCAACAACCCAGCTGGTTACACGGAAACACACAGCCGACACTAGGGTCCCTCAGATGTTTCCAGCCGCCGCCGACGCAGTCCCCCGTCCGCGCTCGCCGCAGAACCCGCCGCCCGGCAAGCAGCGCGACGCCTTCTTCGACAACGCCAAGTACCTGGCGATCGTCCTGGTGGCCGTCGCGCACTCCTGGGAGCCGGTAAAGGGCGACAGCCGGATCCTGGAGGGCGTGTACACGGTCGTGTACTCGTTCCACATGCCGGCGTTCATCATCATCTCCGGCTTCTTCTCGCGCAGTTTCGACATGCGTCCGGACCGGCTGAAACGGCTGATCACCGGTGTCGCCGTGCCGTACATCGTCTTCGAGACGGCGTACTCCCTCTTCAAGCGCTACGCCGACCACGACCCGGGCATGGAGATCAGCCTCCTCGACCCGTGGTTCCTGACCTGGTTCCTGGTGGCACTGTTCATCTGGCGGCTCACCACGCCGGTCTGGAACCTGGTGCGGTGGCCGCTGCCGCTCGCGCTCGGCATCGCGATGCTGGCGTCCGTCACCCCGGACATCGGCGACGACCTGGACCTGCAGCGGGTCCTCCAGTTCCTGCCCTACTTCGTGCTGGGTCTGGTCATGAAGCCCGAGCACTTCCGGATGGTGCGCCGGCGCTCGATGCGGATCGTGGCGGTGCCGGTGTTCGCGGCGGCCCTCGCCGTCGGCTGGTGGGCGGTGCCCCGCATGAACACCGCGTGGTTCTACCACCGCGACGCCGCCCAGAACATGGGCGCGCCCTGGTGGACGGGTCCGGTCA
Source organism: Streptomyces sp. NPDC031225 (assembly GCF_055570355.1). NCBI lineage: Bacteria > Bacillati > Actinomycetota > Actinomycetes > Kitasatosporales > Streptomycetaceae > Streptomyces > Streptomyces sp. NPDC031225. Next base: position 171,837 of record NZ_JBVIHJ010000009.1, read on the forward strand.
TGGTGCTGGCCATGTTCGGCGCCTCGCTGCTGCTGACGGCCTGTTTCTTCGCCTGGGTGCCAGGCCGGCGGATGTGGTTCACCACGCTCGGCGCGGGCACGCTGTACGGCTATCTGCTGCACGGTTTCCTGATCAAGGGCGCCGGTTTCGCGGGCTGGTTCGACCACGCCTGGCTGCACCGGCCGCTGGGCGAGCTCTTCCTGAGCGCCCTCGCCGCGGTCGCCGTCACCCTGCTGTGCACCGCGCCCGTGCGCCGGGTCTTCCGGTCCGTGATGGAGCCCGACATGAACTGGGCGTTCAGGCGGGACGCAGCCGAGGCGGCCCGGGGACGGGAGGCGCCCCGGCAGGCCGCCCGTCGCGAGACGGTCGACGCCTAGACCGACGGCTGCCGAAGACCGAGAAGCGCGCGCATCCTCGCGTACTTCTCGGTCAGTCGTTTCCGCGTCGCCCCGTCCAGGACCGCCAGGCGCGCCGGGTCCGCGTTGTGCGCCAGGTCCGCCTCCTTCACCAGCAGGGCGCCCGGGGTCGCGAGGATGCGCTCCGCGTACGCCTCGGGCGGCTCTCCGGCCCGCTTGGTGAGCGCGAGCACGATGTCCTTCGTACGACGGCTCAGCGCGGCCTGGTCGAGCCAGTGCTCGGAGAGGGCGTCGTCCTCGACGGAGTCGTGCAGCCAGGCCGCCGCGATCTGCTCGTCGTCGCCGCCACGCGCGCGTACGCCGTCGGCGACGGCCCGCAGGTGTTCGGCGTAGGGCTGTCCCGCCTTGTCGGTCTGGCCCTCGTGTGCGGCGCGGGCGAGGGTCTCGACTTCGGCCAGGGTCAACTCGGGGGTGTGCGTCACGCGTTCAGTGTGCCGCCCCGCGGCGTCGCGCGGCACCTCATGGCGGCGAGGGCACCGTGGCTGAACGGCTGGATGCGCAACCCCTCCCCTGGGCGGGCGGGCGTGACGTGCCGTCGGTCAGCGTGGCATCGCCGCGGCCGTGGGCCCCTCCCGGCAGATCAGCAGCAGCGCCCGGTCGTCGTTGACGTCCTTCGCGACCGCCTCGATGAGATGCCAGGCCGCGCCGTGGAAGCCGCCGGCGACGTACCGGTCGGCCTCGCCCGTCAGCCGGTCGATGCCCTCCACTATGTCCCGCTCGGAGGTCTCCACCAGACCGTCCGTGAACAGCATCAGGACGTCCCCGGGGCGCAGCGAGCCCTTCACCGGGTCGAACTGCGCGCCGTCGTAGACGCCGAGGAGGGGGCCCTCCGCGGCCTTCTCCTCCCAGCGGCCGCTGCCGGCGCTGAGCTGGAGCCCCGGCGGATGGCCGGCCGAGTAGAGCTCGTAGTCGCCCGAGTCCAGGTCCAGGACCAGGTGGATCGAGGTCGCGAATCCCTCGTCCCAGTCCTGGCGGAGCAGATAGCCGTTCGCGGCGGGCAGGAAGGCGTGCGGGGGCAGCGAACCCAGCAGGCCTCCGAACGCGCCCGACAGCAGCAGCGCCCGCGAGGCCGCGTCCATGCCCTTGCCGGAGACGTCCGTGAGGACGACCTCCATGGTCCGGCCGCCGTTGGTCCGCGCCGCGACCACGAAGTCGCCGGAGAAGGACTGCCCGCCCGCGGGACGCAGCGCCATCTCCCGGTGCCAACCGTGCGGCAGCTGGGGCAACTTGCTCTGTACGCGGATGCGTTCACGGAGGTCGAAGAGCATGGTGCCGCCGCGCCGCCAGGGCACCCCGACCCGGCTGCGGAACTGGGCGATGAGCAGACCGAAGAAGCCACAGGCGGCCACGACCAGCACCACGCCGGGGGTGACCCGCGCCGCGCCCTCCGTGTACGGCCCCAGTTGGATCGACTCCACGATCAGCGCGGTCGCCGCCGCCGCGTACAGGCTGAGCAGGCTCGCCGGGCGCAGCAGCAGGCCGCCGGCGACGATCGGCAGGACCAGCGCCGCCGGTGAACACCACACGGAGTTCATCAGGGTGGTGGCGGCGATCAGCGGGACGGTGAGGAGCAGGCCGGCCAGCGCGACCCAGTCCGAACCGTCGCCGCGGAAGTAGTCGACGGCACTTCTGCGCAGGCCGGTGCGGACCCGGTGCCACTGCATCTTCAACCGGGCCGTGAACGTATCGGCTTCCGCGCGCCGCTCTCGTCCTGCTGCCATTAGTTCGGGACCTTATCCGTCGAACCCCCTGCTTGGCACAGGAGGTACGACTTGTCCCCCGTGCGAGCTTCGACTTCACAGGATTCTCAGCTGCGTGATCAGCCGAAATTCCCTCGCTCGTCCCGCGAAGCCCTGGTAGGCATGGTTCATGGGGACTGACTTGCGGGTGCTTCGGCAGGACGACTGGGACGAGTGGTACGACAACCTGATCCGCGCTTTCGGCGGGGTTCCGGAGTCGGCCGAGGAGCGGGAGCTGTTTCGCGGGCTGACCGCGTACGACCGGTCCATCGGGGCCTGGGACGGCGGCCGGTGGGTGGGCACGGCGGGGGCGTTCGCCTTCCGGCTGACCGTGCCGGGCGGCGCGTCGGTGCCGGCCGCGGGCGTCACGATGGTGAGCGTGGCGGGCACGCACCGGCGGCGCGGGGTGCTGACGTCCATGATGCGGCGGCAGTTGGACGACGTGCACTCCTGGGGCGAACCGCTGGCCGTGCTCACGGCCTCCGAGCCGGTGATCTACGGCCGGTTCGGGTACGGCGTCGGCACGTACCACCTCAACGCCGACATCGACACGACCCGTGTACGGCTGTCCGTGCCGTCCGGCACCGACGACGTACAACTGCGGTACGCGGCGCCCGCCGACGTGCTCGACGCGTGCGAGGCGGTGTACGCCCAACTTGTCTCGCGGCGGCCGGGAATGGTCGCCCGGAACCCCGGCTGGGAGCAACTGTGGCTGCTCGACCCGGAGAGCGAGCGGGACGGCGCCTCGCCGCTGCAGTGCGTGGTCGCGGAGCGGGACGGGGAGGTCGTGGGGTTCGTGCGCTTCCGGGTCAAGGCGGAGTGGGAGGCGGCCGGGCCCAAGGGCACGGTGGTGATCTCGGATCTGGACGCGCTGGATCCGGCCGCGCAGGGCGCGCTGTGGCGGTTCCTGTTCGACCTCGACCTCACCTCGCGGATCGACGCCCGGCGGCGTCCGGTGGACGAGCCCTGGCAGTACCTCGTCTCCGACGTCCGGCGCTGCTCACTGCTGGTGCGGGACTCGCTGCACGTACGGCTGGTGGACGTCGGGGCCGCGCTGCAGGCGCGGACCTACCAGGCGCCGGTGGACGTGGTGTTGGAGGTCGAGGACGCCTTCTGCCCCTGGAACTCCGGGCGTTGGCGGCTCAGCGGGGACGCCAAGGGCGCGTCGTGCGAGCGTACGACGGACTCGGCCGATCTCGCTCTGTCCGTACGGGAGTTGGGGGCGGCCTACCTCGGTGGCGTGAGCCTCGCCTCGCTGGCGGCGGCCGGGCTGGTGCGGGAGGTGCGGCAGGGGGCGCTGGCCGAGGCCGCGGTGGGGTTCGGGTCGGCGGTGGCGCCCTGGCTGCCGCACGGCTTCTGACGGGACCCGGCGGATCCGGGCGGGTGCCCGGAGTTCACCGCTTCTGGCAGGCCGGGCACCAGAAGAGGTTGCGGGCGGCGAGGTCGGCGGTGCGGATCTCGCCGCCACAGATGTGGCAGGGCAGGTTGGCCCTGCGGTAGACGTAGACCTCGCCCCCGTGGTCGTCGACGCGGGGCGGGCGGCCCATCGCCTCCGGGGTGTGTTCGGGGCGGACGGTGTCGATGCGGTTGTCGCGGACGCCCTCGCGCATGAGGGCGACCAGGTCGGACCAGATCGCGTCCCACTCGGCGGGGGTGATGTCCCGGCCCGCGCGGTACGGGTCGATGCGGTGCCGGAAGAGGACCTCCGCCCGGTAGACGTTGCCCACGCCCGCGATGACCTTCTGGTCCATCAGGAGGGCGGCGATCGTCGTACGGCTGCGGGAGATCCGTCGGTACGCGGTCTGCGGGTCGGCGTCGACGTCGGACCGCAGGGGGTCGGGGCCCAGGCGGTCGTGTATCGACTGCTTCTCGGCGGGGGTGATCAGGGCGCAGGTCGTGGGGCCGCGGAGGTCGACGTACGCCGTGGTGTTCGCGAGGCGGAGGCGGACCGTGTCGGTGGGCGGGGGTGCGGGGGCTCCGCCGAAGGTGACCTTGCCGAAGAGGCCGAGGTGGATGTGGATCCAGTCGGCGGCTCGGAAGCCGAGGAAGAGGTGCTTGCCGTGGGCTTCGGTGTGGGTGAGTTCGGAGCCGTCGAGGAGGGCGGCGGCGTCGGAGAACTTGCCCTGGGGGCTGGTGACGCGGGGTGCTGTGTGTAGGAACGCGGCGCCGTAGTCCTGGGCGAGGCGGTGGATCGTGTGCCCCTCAGGCACGGGTGCTCCCTGTTCGTCTGCGGGTGGGTGGGGGCGGGCCCCAGCGTTTTCGCCCCCGCCGCCCCTACCCGTCCCGTCCTTCGGGGGCTCTGCCCCTGGGCCCCCGCTCCTCAAACGCCGGAGGGGCTGATTACACCGGAGGCTACTGCTGCGGGTGGTGGGGTGGGATCGGGGGGAGGTCGCCCGTGGTCTCGTAGTCGGCCAGCATGTCGATGCGGCGCTGGTGGCGTTCGTCGCCGGAGAACGGGGTGTTGAGGAAGGTCTCGACGAACTTCGTCGCCTCCTCCTGCGTGTGCATGCGCCCGCCCACCGCGACGACGTTGGCGTCGTTGTGCTGGCGGCCCAGCGACGCGGTCTCCACGCTCCAGGCGAGCGCCGCCCGGACGCCCTTCACCTTGTTCGCCGCGATCTGCTCACCGTTGCCGGAGCCGCCGATCACGATGCCGAGGGAACCGGCGTCGGCGGCCGTGCGCTCGGCGGCGCGCAGGCAGAACGGCGGGTAGTCGTCCTGGGCGTCGTAGATGTGGGGGCCGCAGTCGACCGCGTCGTGACCGGCCGCCTTCAGCCAGTCGACGAGGTGGTTCTTGAGTTCGAAGCCCGCATGGTCGGAGCCGATGTACACGCGCATGGGATGAGTGTGACACGGCTGTTTCGGGGCAGCAGCCTCGGGTGTCGGCCAGGAAAAATGTGAGCCCACCAATAGAACCTCAAGGAAACCTCAAGTAACAATCTGGATTCAAAGGTTCACGGATTTCTTTGCCTCCGATTCACTGGACCGACCCGTACGCCGCTCGTACGGGGACCCCCACACCCGGTACGAAGGAATTCCCCGTATGACTGGTCTCCAGGCCGGACTCAAGAACCGTCACCTCTCGATGATCGCCATCGGCGGTGTCATCGGAGCGGGCCTCTTCGTGGGCTCCAGCTCCGGTATCGCCACCGCCGGACCCGGCATCCTGCTGTCGTACGCCCTCGTCGGCACGCTCGTCGTCCTCGTGATGCGGATGCTCGGTGAGATGTCCGCCGCGAACCCGACCTCGGGTTCGTTCTCCGCGCATGCCGACCGCGCGCTGGGGCGCTGGGCCGGCTTCTCCATCGGCTGGCTGTACTGGTTCTTCTGGGTCGTCGTGCTCGCCGTCGAGGCGACCGCCGGCGCCAAGATCCTCGAAGGGTGGATCCCCGCCGTACCGCAGTGGGGGTGGGCGCTCATCGTGATGGTGGTGCTGACCGCCACCAACCTCGTCTCCGTCGCCTCCTACGGCGAGTTCGAGTTCTGGTTCGCCGGGATCAAGGTCGTGGCGATCAGCGCGTTCGTCGTCATCGGCGGCCTGGCTGTCTTCGGGGTGCTGCCCGGTGTCGACAGCGACAAGGCGGGGCTCTCCAACCTCACCGACCACGGCGGTTTCCTGCCCCACGGGCCCGGCGCCATCCTCACCGGCGTCCTGCTCGTCGTCTTCTCCTTCATGGGCAGCGAGATCGCGACCCTGGCCGCCGGTGAGTCGGAGGACCCGCAGCGCGCCGTCACGAAGTCGACCAACAGCATCATCTGGCGTGTCGGCGTGTTCTACCTCGGCTCGATCTTCGTCGTCGTGACGCTGCTGCCGTGGAACGACAAGTCCATCGCCGAACAGGGTTCCTACGTCGCCGCGCTCGACTCCCTCGGGATCGCGCACGCCGGTCAGATCATGAACTTCATCGTGCTGACCTCGGTGCTGTCCTGTCTCAACTCCGGCCTGTACACGGCCTCCCGGATGGCCTTCTCGCTCGGCGAGCGGGGAGACGCGCCGAAGGCGTTCGCGCGGGTCAACGGCCGGGGTGTGCCGATGGCCGCGATCCTCGCGTCGGTGGTGTTCGGCTTCGTCGCCGTGTTCTTCAACTACCTCTCCCCCGACAAGGTCTTCCTCTTCCTCGTCAACTCCTCAGGTGCGGTGGCCCTGTTCGTGTGGCTGGTCATCTGCTTCTCGCAGCTGCGGATGCGGAAGATCATCCAGGACGAGGCGCCGGAGAAGCTGGTCGTGAAGATGTGGCTGTACCCGTATCTGACCTGGGCGACGGCTGCGTTGATCGTGTTCGTCCTCGGATACATGCTGACCGACACGGAGCACGACGGACGGGAGACCGTACTGCTGTCGCTGCTCGTCGCGGCCGTGGTGCTGGTCATCGCCGTGGTGAGGGAGAGGGTGCGGGGGCGGCGCAGGGCCTCGGACCCGGCGGGCGAGGTCACGGACAAGGTGTCCGTCGGCTGACCTGTGCGACGGTGTGGTGAAGGGCCCCGCGGCGTGTGCCGCGGGGCCCTTCAGCTGCGCCTACAGGACGGTGAAGCTGTCCTTCACCTTGCCGTACGTCCTGAGGGCCGGTCCCTCGATGTCGGGCTGGTACCAGGTGTTGACCTGGTACGACTTGTCGCCGACGTTGAAGCCGAGCAGTTGGGCGTGCCAGGGGACTCCGCCGAGGGTGAAGGTGTACTCCCAGACCACCGCGGGGTGGTCCTGGAACGTCGTCTCCTCCAGGCGGATCTTGTTGTAGTCCTGGCCCCGGTGGGCGTTCTGCTCGGAGGTCTCCCAGGTCTCCATCAGGTCGCCCCGGGCCAGGGAGGACTTGGCCACGAGTTCCTGCTTCCCGTCGGGCGAGGTGTAGTGGACCTCCGCCCCGGTCCTGACGTCCCGTCGCCAGCCGGTGGGTGTCGCCCACGCGAACCCTCCGGCCTCCTCGTGTGCGCCGGGTGGGAGGGAACGGGGGCGGGAGGTGCCCTCGACGGTGGAGGACGGGGAGGACGGCGAGCCGCCGGTGGACGAGCCGGACCGCGACGCGGACGCGGAGGCCGACACCGACGCGGCCGGGGAGTCGCCGGCCTTGTCATCGCCGGGCGAGCCCGAGGTGTTCGCGAGGAGTACGCCGACCACTGCGGCACCCGCGACGAGCACGCTCCCGGCGGCCACGAGAGCGGTCCGGCGACGGCCGCTTCGGGGCGTGGCCGGCGTTACGGGCACAGCGGGGCCGGGGAGTTCGCCGGGGGGCATGCGGAGGGGATGCGGACCGAGGAGGAGGCCTGAGCCGGGGTCGGGAGCTGCGGTCGGCTCCGGGTCGGGAGTTGCGGCCGGGTCGGGGGTGGCCGCTGCGTCGGGAGCCGGGACGGGGACCGCGGGGGCCGGATCCCGGCCGGAGTCGGGCCTGGGCTTGGGCCGGGGCTCGGGGGCGGGCCCCGTTCCGTCGCCCGGGCCGGAGTTCTGGTCGGGTACGGCCTGTCGGCCGCGGATCAGGGAGACGCCGGGGCGGGAACCGCGGGCGGCCGCCGGTACCGGTCCGACCCGGGTGGGGGCGGAGGCGGCGCGCGTGGGGGTGTCCCGGGTCGGCGCGTCCGGCATCGGGTAGTGCTCCGTGGGCGCGCCGGCCGAGAGGGAGTCCTGGGTGGGAGCGCTCGCGACGGGCGTACTGGTCGTGACGGCGCCCGCGCGGAGTACGGCTCCCACCGCGTTCCCGGACGGCGCCTCGGACCGAACCTCCGAACGTTCCCCGGAGACGGCCTCGGTGGAGGCACTGGCGACATGGGAAGCCGACGGCTCAGGTGCCGCTGACGAGGTGAACTGCTCGGCCGGCGTGGGTGGTTGGGGCTCCTCGCCCACGACGTCTGCGGCCAGGGGAGTCTCGTCGGCCACGTCGGCCACGTCGGCCACGGGGGCGGACCGGGCCTCCCCCGGGGCCGACGTGGCCGACGGCGCGTGTCCGGCCGGAACGGCATCCGATGGCTCCGCCCCCGCAGCGTCACGCTCCGGCACGGGCGTCCCGCCCACGGCCTCCGACTCCGGCACCCCCGACTCCGGCAGCCGCGGATCGCGTGCCGCCCGTACGACCCGGCTGTCCAGATAGGCGGGCGTGTGCGACTCACGCGGGGCCCAGTTCAACGGCGGTGTCGCCTCCGCCGGGTCCGGCGGGGCCGCCGGACCACTGGACGCGTCCGGCCCCTCGGCCCCCTCCCGCTCATCGTCCGCCTCGTGGACGCGTGCTCCCGGCTCCGCCGTCCCGGTGCCGTCTCCCGCGCTCACCCGCAGGGTCGGCGTGGGCGCGACCGTCGGGAACGCGACCGTGCGCAGGGCCGCCTCCACGTCGTCCAGGCCAGGGCGCACCGACGGGTCCTTCTCCAGCAGGGCCGCCAGGATCTCCGTCAACGGGCCCGCGGTGGCGGGGAGTTCCGGCTCCTCGTAGAGGACCGCGTGCAGTGTGGCGAGTGTGGTGTCGCGGGAGAACGGGGAGCGGCCGCCCAGGGCCGCGCAGAGGGTCGCGCCGAGGGACCAGACGTCGGACGGCGGGCCCTGGGGGCGGCCGGAGACCCGCTCGGGGGCCATGTAGTCGGGGGAGCCGACGAGCATGCCGACCATGGTGAGTGCCTTGGCGTCCTGGATCGCGGCGATGCCGAAGTCGGTGAGGACGATCCGGCGGCCGGTCCGGTCGCCGGACTCCACCAGGACGTTCCCGGGTTTGATGTCCCGGTGCAGGACTCCGCGCGCGTGCACCTGGCGCAGTGCCTCCACCAGGCCGAGGCCGAGCAGTGCCGCCGAGCGCGGGCTCAGCGGGCCGTCCTCGACGATCATCCGTTCCAGGGAGGGGCCGGTGACCAGCTCCATGACGATCCACAGGCGTTCGCCCTCGTCCACGACGTCGTAGACCCGTACGACGTTGGGGTGGTCGATGCGTGCGGTGGCCCTGGCCTCGCGCAGGGTCCGTTCACGGCGGGTGCGGGCGTCCTCGGCGTCGAGGCCGTCGATCCGCATCTCCTTGACCGCGACCTGCCGGTCGAGCATTTCGTCGGCGGCTCGCCACACCCGCCCCATTCCCCCCTGGCCGATACTCTCGACCAGGCGATATCGCCCCGTCACCAGGAGCCCTGGAACCCCGCCACTCCTTGTGTTTCCCGTATTTCCCGGCAATCCGCTGCACCCCCCTCAACGACGCCCCGATTGAAACACAATGGTCACACTTCGCGCCGTACCAGCATAGTGCGGAGAAATCTTGTGGTACCTCTTCAAGTACTGCGAATTCAGGCGCAGCCAAGGGGGACGAACATGAGTTCTCGTCGTATGACGACCATCGCCGGATCGCTGGTCACGGCATCTTTCTCGACGGTGATGATCCTTTCCTTCACCGCGAGTGCGGACGATCAAGGGCCCGCGAGCAGCAAGGGGGGAAAGGCCGTCGACGAGGCGCCTGCGGGCGTGAAACTGACGACGACACTGCCTGAGAAGATCTCCGTCGACAACAGCTCGCAGGAGACCGACCTCACGGCAACCGTGAAGAACGACGGGAGCAAGGACAGCGGAAAGATCAGGCTTTTGGTCGTCGGTTTCGACGGCCTTACGGTCAAGAACGTTCAAGGCTGTTCTCCGATTGATAAAAAGGATCTCCCGGAGGGCTCGAACAGCGGTTTCGCCTGCCCCGTCGACAATCTCGCGGCCGGTAAGTCGAAGTCGTACGCCGTCGATGCCACGTTCGATCTCGGAAAGACCGGGAAGATCTGTCTGCCGGTCCAGACCGGCGACGGAAAGAAGACGTTCTGGCAGCAGGGCCCGGTTCCGTTCGGCACGACCAACCCGTCGCCGAACGCTCCGGCCACCCCTCTGTTGCTGGGCACCGACAACAAGCCCGTGGCACCCGGCGGCGACGAGCTGCCCAAGACCGGTGTCGGGCGGGACCTGCTGCCGCTGGGGGCGGCGGGAGCGTCACTGATGGCGGCCGGCGCGGCCGGATTCTGGTGGTCGCAGCGGCGGCCCCGGCCCGTCTGCTGATCCCGCATCCCGCAAAGGTCCAGCGCGGGAAAACGCCGGAGGCATGACCTGACAGGTTCTGTCAGGTCATGCCTCCGGCATGTCCGTGGAGCGAGGGGCGTCAGCGCTTGACGAGCTTCCAGGCGGTGGGCAGGACGCCCATCGCCAGGGCCGCCTTGAGGGCGTCGCCGAGGAGGAACGGGGTGAGGCCGGCGGCGATCGCGGCGGACGCGGACATGTCGGCGGCGTAGGCGAGGTAGGGGACGCCGACGGCGTAGATGATCGCCTCGCCGACCAGCATCGTGCCCGCCGTGCGCAGCATCGAGCGGTCGGCGCCACGCCGGGCCAGGGCGCCGACGGCGGCGGAGGCCAGGACCATACCGAGGATGTAGCCGAAGGACACGGAGATCCCGGAGGTTCCCTGGGCGAACCACGGCAGGCCGGCGAGGCCCGCCAGCGCGTACAGGGCGAGGGAGGCGACACCGCGGCGGGCGCCGAGGGCCGTGCCGACGAGCAGCGCGGCGAAGGTCTGTCCGGTCACCGGCACCGGGGAGCCCGGCACGGGCACGGAGAGCTGTGCGGCGAGGCCGGTGAGGGCGGCGCCGCCGACCACGAGCGCGACGTCCCGGACGCGGGAGGCGGGGATCAGGTCGGCGAGGACCTGGCCGGTGCGAAGGGGGGCGACGGCGGTGCTCATGGGGACTCCGCGAGGGTGTGAACGGCGGGGGACGTCGTGACGCTATCCCAGCGCGCTCCGGCCGATCACCGTCAGCGCCCGACAAAGCGGGGAACGGCGGCTTGGTGGGCTTCGGACAAAGGATGCCGCTTACACCCGGTTCGGCGTGACCCCCGTCACTGAGGTGGGGTGGCTGACGGCACGGAGGCGGTGGTGGGCCGCACTGTGGGGATCCACCAAACGAATCCTAGTGGTCTGGTCGGATTCATGGTTCCTGCCCTACTCTTTCGGTCATGGTCGCCCAGTCCCGGTACTTCTCGTCGCGTCGTCATGTCGACCTGCGACGCGTGGGCACGGCCACCTGTCGCCGTCCGGTGTGAGGCGGGTTCCGGCGCGCCTCACTCTCCGAGACGTGTCGGCCCCCGTTCCTTAAGGACGGTTTTCCATGCCCCGCACCGAGGCACCCCCTGTCATCGCCCCCACCTCCACCTCCCGGCGCCGTACCAGCGCCAGCGTGGTCCTGCGGTCCGTGCTGGAGCACGGGCCGGTGGCGCGCAGCACCATCGCCCGGCTGACCGGGCTGTCCCCGGCGTCGGTGACGGACTACTGCTCCCGCTTCACCGAGCTCGGCCTGATCCGTGAGTCGGCCGCGCCCCGGCAGTCGAACGGCGTGGGGCGCCCGCACGTCCCCGTCGACCTGGACGACTCGCGGTTCGTGGTGGGCGGTGTGCACATAGCGGTGCCGTACACCACGGTCGCGCTGCTCGATCTGCGCGGCCGGGTACTGGCCCGGCGCGAGCTGAAGCACCAGCACACCGCGCCCGGGCCGGTGTTGGCGCGGGCAGCCGAGGGGCTGGCCGCGCTGCTGGCCGACTCTCCGGGCTGCCGGCCGCTCGGTGTCGGGGTGGCCGTCGGCGGCTGGGTGGACCGGGACTCCGGGACCGTCGTCGAGCATCCGCTGCTGGGCTGGCGCGAGGTGCCGGTGCGGGAGGTGCTCGGTGCCCGCACCGGCCTGCCGGTCCATGTGGACGGGCACGCGCGGGCGTTGGTCAACGCGGAGCGGCTGTTCGGGCGGGCGCGCGGCAGCCGGAGCCTGTTGCATCTGTTCGTCGGCAACGTGGTCGACTCGGCCTTCGCGACCAACGACGAGGTGCACCACGGGCCGCGCTCCCAGGCGGGCGCCATCGCCCATCTGCCGGTACCGGGCGGCACGGAGCCCTGCGCGTGCGGCCGGACCGGTTGCATACAGGCCGAGTTGAGTGAGCGGACGCTGTGTGAACGGGCGCGGCGGGCGGGCGTCATCGAGGGTGTGAACCCCATGCACGTGGTCACGGCGGCGGCCGCGGGCGACCAGGAGGCGGCGCGCCTGCTGGTGGAGCGGGCGGGTGCCGTCGGGCGGGCCGTGCGGCTGCTGCTGGACGTGCTGAACCCGGAGACGGTGGTCGTGACCGAGGTCGGCACGATCCACCGGGCGGACTGTCTCGCGGCGCTGCGCGAGGGGGTCGGTGACGAGCGTGCGGACTCCGTGGTGGCGACGAGTTTCCCGGACAGCGTGCTGGCTGTGGCGGGCGGTTCGGTGGCCCTCAACGTGCTCTACCGGGATCCGCTGACGCTGTCACCTCAGCGGAGTTAATTCAGAAACGCCGAATGTTGACAGGGCCTCCGTGCGACCGGGAGCATTCCTTCCATGAGCCCGCACCCGTACTGTCGCACCCTTTGTTGCTGACACGCTGCCCCGCGTGACGCGCTCATTCCTCCTGCGTTGATCTCGTTCTCCGCGACCTCGTTCCCACGAACTCGCACTGCGCGGTCCCGCCCTCCACGGTCTCGTTCTCCGTGATCTCTTTCGCTTTTTCTGCTGCGCTGCTTCGGCGCTGATTCCGGGAGTCCTCCCATGCCTGTTTCCCGTACGTCCGGCGTCGACCGGCGGCTGTTCCTCACCTCGGTCCTCGGTGCCGCTGCCGGTGTCGCCGGCCTCAGCGGCTGCGCCGGCAGCAGTGCCGCCGCCGACACCAAGGACGCGCTGTCCGCCCCGCTCGCCGCCAAGGTCCCGGCGGGTACGAGCCTGAAGATCGCCTCGTATCTGGGCACCCAGCAACTCCAGTTCAAGCTCGCCAAGTTCGGCGGCCTACCGTTCAAGGTGACCGACTGGGCGAATATCGGTGCCGGTCCGGATGTCATCAACGCCTTTCGCGCGGGCGCCCTCGACATCGGCAACAACGCGGGTATTCCGCCGATCCAGGCGCACTTCCAGGGTTACGACGCGAAAATCGTCGCGATCAACATCACCCGCAAACCGAACTACCTCTTCGCCACGAAACCCGGCAGCGACATCCGCACGGTCGACGACTTCAAGGGGAAGAAACTCGCGTTCTCGCAGGGACAGGCACAGGGAGTCGTCCTGCTGCGGGCGCTGAAGAAGGCCGGGCTCTCCTACGACGAGGTGAAACTCGTCCCGCTGACCAGCAACCAGTTCTTCACCGCCCTGCAGTCCGGCCAGGTGGACGTGGCCCCGCTCGCCAACAGCCAGGCGCCCGCCTACCTCCAGCAGTACGAGCCCAAGGGCGCCCGCGCCATCACCACCGACGTGGTCGACCTGCTCAACCTGCTCTGGGCGCCTGCCTCCGTGCTGAGCGACCGTGCGAAGGCCGCCGCGGTCGCCGCGTACATCCCGTACTGGGCCAAGGGCCAGGTGTGGACGTACGAGAACCCCGACCTGTGGAACGAGGAGTTCTACGTGAAGACGCAGAACCTGACCCTCCCCCAGGCGAAGGCGGTCACCGCGCTCGCGAACAAGCCGCTGTTCCCGCCGAGTTGGAGCGAGGCGATCAAGTGGGAGCAGGAGACCGCGGATCTGCTGGCGGAGGGCGGCTTCGTGAAGAAGTTCGACGTGGGCTCGCTCTTCGACCACCGCTTCGAGGGCATCGCCGCGAGGTCCGTGGCCGCGGAGTACCGGCGGTGACCGCCGTGACCACGGCTGCGGCCGTGACCGCCGCGGCCGCAAAGGACGCACCCCAGGTCCGCAGGCGACGCAGGCTCTCCCCCGGCAGGCGCCTGCCCGCCGCCCGGCTCGTGGGCCCGGTCCTCCTCCTCGCCGTGTGGGCAGCCGCGTCCGCCGCCGGCCGGCTCGACCCGGCGGCGGTCCCAGCGCCCTGGACGGTGGTGCGGACCGGCGCCCGGCTGTGGACCGACGGGACGCTGCCGACCGACATCCTGACCTCGCTCCGGCGGGCCGGATCCGGGTTCGCGATCGGGCTCGTCGCCGGTGTCGCCCTCGCCCTGGTCTCCGGACTCAGCCGGGCCGGGGAGGCGCTGATCGACGGGACGGTGAACCTCAACCGGGCGATCCCCACCCTCGGACTGATCCCGCTGTTCATCCTCTGGCTTGGCATCGGCGAGACCTTCAAGATCGCGATCATCGCGATCGTCGTCTACATCCCGATCTATCTGAACACGCACGCCGCGCTGTCCGGCATCGACCACCGCTTCGTCGAACTCGCCGAGGTGCAGGGGCTGTCGAGGTTCGCCTTCGTGCGGCAGATCGTCATCCCCGGGGCGCTGCCCGGGTTCTTCGTGGGACTCCGGCTCGGCGTCACCGGCTCGTGGCTGGGCCTGGTCGTCCTGGAGCAGATCAACGCCACCAGCGGACTCGGTTACATGATGTTCCAGGCCCAGAACTACGGCCAGAGCGATGTGATCCTCGTCGGTCTCGTCGTCTACGGCGTCTTCGGCCTGGTCTCCGACAGCGCGGTCCGTCTCATCGAACGGAGGGTGCTGTCATGGCGGCGCACACTGAGCAGCTGACCCGGCCGGCCGTCCGGCTCCGGGGACTGACCCGGTCCTTCGACGGGCGCACGGTCCTCGACCACGTCGACCTCGACATCCCGGCCGGGCAGTTCGTGGCCCTGCTCGGGCACAGCGGCTCCGGCAAGAGCACGCTGCTGCGGGCGGTGGCGGGGCTCGACCACGAGGTGGTGGGAAGCGGCCGGCTCACCGCCCCCGAGCGGGTGTCCGTGGTCTTCCAGGACTCCCGGCTGCTGCCCTGGCGGCGGGTGCTGGACAACGTGCTCCTCGGCACGGACGGCGAGGCCAGGGGCCGCGAGGCGCTCGCCGAGGTGGGCCTTGCGGGCCGCGAACGGGCCTGGCCGAACGAACTGTCCGGCGGTGAGGCACAGCGGGCGGCACTGGCCCGGTCGCTGGTCAGGGAGCCCGAACTGCTCCTGGCCGACGAGCCGTTCGGCGCGCTGGACGCGCTGACCCGGATCAGGATGCACGCCCTGCTGCGGGAGCTGTGGAAGCGCCACCAGCCGTCCGTGCTGCTCGTCACCCACGACGTCGACGAGGCGATCGTCCTCGCCGACCGGGTGCTCGTACTCGACCAGGGCCGCATCGGCCTCGACCTGACCATCGACCGCCCGCACCCGCGCTCCTACCGGGACCCGCGACTGGGCGAGTACCGCGAACGACTGCTGGCCGCACTGGGCGTCACGGAGGACCACGCATGACCGCACGACAGCTCCACCTCAACGCCTTCCTCATGAACACCGGGCATCACGAGGCCTCCTGGCGGCTCCCGGAGAGCGACCCGTTCGCGCACGTCGAGCTCGACCACTTCGTGCACCTGGCCCGGATCGCCGAGCGCGGCACCTTCGACTCGCTCTTCCTGGCCGACGGGCCGCAGTTGTGGAGCAACCTCGCGCAGCGGCCCGCCGGTGCGCTGGAGCCGCTGACCCTGCTGACCGCGCTGGCGACGGCCACCCAGCACATCGGGCTGATCGCGACCGCCTCCACCTCCTACAACTCCCCCTACAACCTGGCCCGCAAGTTCGCCTCGCTGGACATCATCAGCGGCGGCCGGGCGGGCTGGAACATCGTCACCACCGCCGGCGCCGAGGCCGCCCGCAACTTCGGTCTGGACGCGGAACCCGCCCACGCCGAGCGGTACGCCCGGGCATCCGAGTTCCTCGACGTGGCACTCAAGCTCTGGGACAGCTGGGAGGACGACGCGATCGTCGGCGACAAGACGGCCGGCGTCTGGGGCGACGACACGAAGATCCACCCGCCCCGCCACCGGGGGACGTACTTCAGCGTCGAGGGCGCGCTCAACGTGCCCCGCACACCCCAGGGTTACCCACTGCTCGTGCAGGCGGGATCCAGCGAGGACGGCAAGGAGTTCGCGGCCCGGTACGCGGAGGCGGTGTTCACCGCACAGCAGACCATCGAGGACGCGCGCGCCTTCTACACCGACCTCAAGTCCCGTACCGCCGCGGCCGGCCGCGACCCCGACCACATCAAGGTGCTGCCCGGCATCGTCCCCGTCATCGGCGCCACGGAGGCCGAGGCGCTGGCGAAGGAACAGGAGCTGGAGGAGCACATCGTGCACCGGCACGGCGTGGCCAACCTGGAACGGCTGCTGCAACTGCCCGAAGGAACACTGGAGTTGGACAAGGAGCTGCCCGCGGACCTGCCGCCCGAGTCCGCCATCGAGGGCGCGAAGAGCCGCTACACGCTGATCGTGGAGCTGGCCCGGCGGGACCGTCTCACCGTGCGGCAGCTGATCGGGCGGCTCGGCGGCGGACGCGGCCACCTCACCTTCGCCGGCACGCCCGAGCAGGTCGCCGACGCCATCGAAACGTGGTTCACGCAGGGGGCCGCCGACGGCTTCAACATCATGCCCGCGGTGCTGCCGTCCGGCCTCGACGCCTTCGTCGACCACGTCGTCCCGATCCTGCGCGCCCGCGGTCTGCTCCGCACGGAGTACGGCCCGCGCCGCACCCTGCGGGACCGCTACGGCCTGCCCCGCCCCGTGAACCAGTACGTCCAGCCCGTCCACGCCTAGGAAGGACCCGCACATGTCCGGTATCGAGATCCGCAAGGTCACCGCCCGCATCGGCGCCCACGTCTTGGGCGTCGACCTCACCGAGCCCCTCGACGGGGAGACGGCCACCGCACTGCGCGATGCGCTCAACGTCCACAAGGCGCTGGTCTTCAGCGACGTGAACCTCGACGACGCGGGCCAGCAGGCCTTCGCCCGGCACTTCGGCGACCTCACCACCGCTCACCCGACCGTGCCCTCGATCGACGGCGCCCCGAACGTCCTGCCCGTCGACAGCGAGGGCGGCCGGGCCGCCAACCACTGGCACACCGACGTCACCTTCGTCCTCAACCCGCCGCAGGCCAGCACCCTGCGCAGCCTGACGATCCCGCCGTACGGCGGTGAGACGCTGATCGCCAACTCGGCGGCCGCGTACCGCGATCTGCCGGAGCCGCTGCGCCGGCTGGCCGACGGCCTGTGGGCCGAGCACACCAACGACTACGACTACGCCGTGCCGGAGGAGACGCTGGACGAGGAACAGGCGTCCCGGCGCGCCCAGTTCACCTCGATCACGTACCGCACGGCCCACCCGGTGGTCCGCGTCCACCCGCTGACCGGTGAACGCGGGCTGTTCATCGGCGGGTTCGCGCAGCGGATCGTGGGTCTGTCGGCGGGCGAGTCGCGCAAGATCCTCGATCTGCTCCAGTCGTACGTCACCCGGCCGGAGAACCTGCTGCGGCACCGCTGGTCCGAGAACCAGCTCGTCCTGTTCGACAACCGCATCACCCAGCACTACGCCGTCGACAACTACGACGGTCTGCCGCGCCGGCTGCACCGGGTGACTGTCGCCGGGGACGTGCCGGTGGGCATCGAGGGCAAGGAGAGCTACTCGATCCAGGGCGACGCCTCGCACTACACGGCCGTAGCGGCGTAGTCACAGCGGGTTCCGGCGCGGTCCGCATGATGGGCGGCCTTCCCTTCGACCTGGGAAGGCCGCCCAGACTGTGGGCGTTTTTGCCCGTCTCACGGACTGGACGAACCGCGCCCATGCCCCGACTGGCGGTCCGTATGTGGGCGTTCCCCTTCCTGGCCTGGGTGGCCCTGGCGGGCATGGCGGGCATGGCGGCGATCCTCGTCCTGATGGCCCGGGAGCCGGGCACCCGGGTGCCGCTGTACTCGACGGGCGCGCTGACGCTGGTGCTGGCCGGCGTGGGCTGCGCGCGGCAGAAGGCGCGGGCCAAGGCCTGACGGCACACGCCGGGGACCGAGCCCAGGCACGCCCCGCAAAGACCCCCCGGTTCACCCGCGGGGGTCTTTTTGTTGCTAGCGTGCAGTTGCAAGCCCTTTGCAATAAGACGTTCGGAGGGGAACCCACCCATGCCCGTGTACACGCTGCCCGAGCTGCCGTACGACTACTCCGCGCTCGCTCCCGTGATCAGCCCAGAGATCATCGAGCTGCATCACGACAAGCACCACGCCGCCTATGTGAAGGGCGCGAACGACACCCTGGAACAGCTGGCGGAGGCGCGTGACAAGGAGTCGTGGGGCTCGGTCAACGGGCTGGAGAAGAACCTGGCCTTTCATCTCTCCGGACACATCCTGCACTCGATCTACTGGCACAACATGACCGGTGACGGCGGCGGCGAGCCCCTGGAGGCCGACGGGCTCGGCGAGTTGGCGGACGCGATCGCCGAGTCCTTCGGCTCCTACGCCGGCTTCAAGGCGCAGCTCACCAAGGCCGCGGCCACCACACAGGGTTCGGGCTGGGGCGTCCTCGCGTACGAGCCCCTCAGCGGCCGGCTGATCGTCGAGCAGGTCTACGACCACCAGGGCAACGTCGGACAGGGCTCCACCCCGATCCTGGTCTTCGACGCCTGGGAGCACGCCTTCTACCTGCAGTACCGGAACCAGAAGGTCGACTTCATCGACGCCATGTGGGCCGTCGTCAACTGGCAGGACGTGGCCCGGCGTTACGAGGCCGCCAAGTCCCGTGCGGATGTGCTGCTGCCGGCGCCCTGAGCGGCCCGCACCGAAGCGTCCTGCCTCGTGATCGTCTTCTCACCCTTCATGACGGCAGGCGGAAGGAAGCGAAGCCCCCGCGAGGACATGACTCGCGGGGGCTTCGCCTGTGCTGCCGTGCGCCCTACGGCTTGCGGCCCACTCCGCCGTGCTGGCCGATCGGCGCGGGTGTCCCGCCGCCCTCGGGACGCCACAGCGGGACGGAGACCACACCCGGGTCCACCAGCTCCAGGCCCTCGAAGAACGCCTCGATCCTGTCGACCGGCCGCAGGAAGTAGGGGACCGCGCCGGTCTCGTTGTAGGCGTCCTGGGCCTGTTCGTAATCCGGGTCGGTGCCGCGGGAGCCGTCGTTGACGCACAGGTAGCTGCCCGAGGGCAGGCCCGCCAGCAGGCGGCGGACCAGGTCCCGGGCCAGGTCGTAGTCCGCGACATGTCCCAGCAGGCCGCTGAGGATCAGGGCCGTGGGACGGGTGAGGTCCAGGGTGCGGGAGGCCGCGTCGAGGATCTTCTCGGGTTCGTAGAGGGTCAGGTCCTCGTAGGCCGTCACGCCCTCCGGGGTGGAGGTGAGCAGGGCGCGGGCGTGGGCGAGGACCAGCGGGTCGTTGTCGACGTAGACGATCTTCGCTTCGGGGGCGCTGCGCTGGGCGACCTCGTGGGTGTTGTCGACCGTGGGCAGCCCGGTGCCCACGTCCAGGAACTGGCGGATCCCCGCCTCCTCGACCAGGTACCGGATGCTGCGGCCGAGAAAGGCCCGGCTGCTGCGGGCGATCGTGACGATGCCGGGGAAGACGGCGGTGTACGCGTCACCGGCCGCCTCGTCCACGGGGTAGTTGTCCTTGCCGCCGAGCCAGTAGTTCCAGATCCGGGCCGAATGCGGCACCGAGGTGTCGATCTCCGTCATGGTCCTATCGTGCTACGACCGGTCCTGTTCGCACGGCACATTGAGGGAGAGAAGTGCGGCGGATCCCTTCTCGTCGAGGCGGAGTTCGGTGATCGCCGCGTTGCGCAACCGTGGGAACACTCTGCGGTACTCCCCGGCCGGGATCGACAGCAGTCTGCACAGCACCAGCCGCAGCAGGGTGTTGTGGGCGACGACCAGGACCCGCTCGCCGGGGTGGGCGGCTGCGATACGGCGGAGGGCTTCGGTGCCGCGGTCCGCGGCCGCCTTCGGGTCCTCCGCGCCCGGGAAGGGATACGTCACCGGGTCCGCGCGGTAGGCCTCGGCCGCGTCGGGGACCTCCGCCGCGAACTCCGCGAGGGTACGGCCCTCCACCACCCCGAAGTCGCACTCCCTGAGGCCGGGTTCACGGCGCGGGGTGAGGCCGAGGGCCCGGCAGGCCGGTTCGGCGGTGGCGATCGCCCGCGAGAGGTTCGACGTCCAGATCGCGTCGGGGCGGTGCACGGCGGCCCACCTCCCGAGCGCCTCTGCCTGGGCTCGGCCCTCGTCGGTGAGCCCGATGTCGCTCACGCCCGCGTAGCGGTTCTCGGCGTGCCAGATGGTCTGGCCGTGGCGGGCCAGGAGGAGGGTCGTGCTCATGGCTTGGTCCCGTCGTCGAGTGCGGCGCCGTCGTGGCTGGTCGCGCAGTTCCCCGCGCCCCTGGGTGGGTTCAGTCGGCTGTACGCCTGTGCCGCGACCGGGGCTGGAAGCCAGCCTCGCTCGGTGAGTTCGTCGATGAGACGGGCGTACGGGTCGGCGAAGAGTGCCGTACGGTCCGGGCGCGGCTCCACGACCGTACGGATGCGGACCATTCTCTCGGCGACCTCCGCCAGCGGGACCCCCGTGGTGCCGTGGACGGCCAGTGCGGCCATTCCCAGGGCCGGTTCGGGCTGTTCGGGGACGCGCGCCGGGCGGCCCAGGATGTCGGCGCGGAGCTGGTTCCAGTACGGGCTGCGGGCCGCGCCGCCGGTGAAGGTGAGCGGGCCGTCGAGCGGGGCGCCCAGGTGGTGCAGGTAGTCCAGGCACAGGCGTTCCGCGAACCCCACGCCCTGGAGGATCCCCGCCCAGCGGTCGCCGTCGTCGGCGGGGGTGCCCAGGAAAAGGGCGGTGGCGTCCGGGGCCAGGAACGGGAACCGCTCGCCTCGCGACACCAGCGGGTAGGCGACCGTGCCGGACGGTTCGAAGGCGGCCGCGCGCTCGTCCATCGCCACGGGGTCGGCGTCCGCGGGGAGCGCCCCGGCGCCCACGCTCGACGCCCCGCCGGGCAGCCAGGTCCCGCCCGGCGCCCGGTGGTTGTAGACCACGCCGGTGGGGTCCAGGACCGGGTCGGGGGCGGCCCCCTTGAGGACGAGGGTGGTGCCGAGGACCGAGTTCCAGGAGCCGTGGCGCAGGGCGCCCGCGGCGATCTGGGCCGCGCAGCCGTCGGTCATCCCGGCGATGACGGGGGTCCCGGCGGGGATGCCGGTCGCGTCGGCGGCGGCCTGGCAGACCTCGCCGAGCCGGGTGCCGGGGAGCACGACCTCGGGGAGGTCCAGGTCGATATCCGGCCAGGTGTCGCGCTGTAGGTCGTAGCCCGTCTTGAGGGCGTGACTGGAGTCGGTGGGCACCGGCCGGCCGACCAGCAGGGCGGTGACGACGTCGGGCTGGTGGGTGACGCGGCCCTTCCCGTGAGCGCCGACGAGCCACAGCGCCTTCGGCAGCGCCCAGGTGTCCTGTACGGCGAGCCCCGCCTCCCGCAGCCGCGCCGCCCGGTCCGCCGCGCGTGAGTCGTCGTACATCAGCGCCGGGCTCGTCGGGCGTCCTTCGGGGTCCGTCAGCAGGACCGTCCCGGACGTCCCGCACACCGCGAGTCCGCCGATCCGTACGCCCGTCAGAGTGGTGAGCGCGGACCGGGACGCCGTGCGCACCGCCTGCCACCACTCCCCCGGGTCCTGCTCGTGCCGCCCGCCCTCGCGCCGGCCGCCGAGCGGGGCGGAACCCCGGCCGCGCACGGTTCCGTCGGCCGTGACCGCCAGCACGCGGACGCTCTGGGTGCCGAGATCGATACCCAGCCACGCCGTCTCGTTCTCGTCTGTCATCTCTGTCATCGGGGCCTCCCACCCGCACGGGGTCTATGCGTACCCCGGACACGCGGCTCAACATCGTCTCAGTGAAGCAACGACCCGGAGGTCGACGATGACCCAGAGGACCGATCCCGTACGTGTCGTGGCGGCCGGCGACCACTTCGTACTGCCGGGGCTGATCGCCGGGGCCGTCGCGGCCGAGCTGGGCGGCATCCCCGTCAAGACGAGGGAGTTGACGCTCGGCTGGCCCCTGGAGCCCTTCGGTCCCGTCGCGGAGGTGACGGAGGCGAGCGACGCCGAGGACGAACTGATCGAGGCGCTCGCGGGAGCGGAGGTACTGGTCACCCAGATGGGCCCGGTCACCGAACGGGTGCTGAAGGCGGCCGCAGATCTGCGGCTGGTCGTGGTCTGCCGGGGCGGCCCGGTCAACGTGAACCTGGACGCGGCCAAGGCCCGTGACGTACGGGTGTGCTTCGCGCCCGGCCGCAACGCCGCCGCCACCGCCGAGTTCACCGTCGGCACCCTGCTCGCCGCGCTGCGCCGCATCCCGCAGGCCCACGGCCTCCTCGCCGGGCAGGGCAGCTGGGAGGGCGCCGCCTACTACACGTACGAGCACAGCGGCCTGGAGCTGGAGGACCTGCCCGTCGGACTCGTCGGCTACGGTGCCGTCGGCAGCCGGGTCGCGCGCGTGCTGTGCGCCTTCGGGGCGCAGGTGATGGTGTACGACCCCTATGTGCGCGGCGAGATCCACGGCCTGCGCGTGTCCTCGCTCGACCAGCTCCTCGGCCGCTCCCGGGTGATCACCCTGCACGCCCGTCTCACCGCCGAGACCCGCCACCTGATCGGCGCCCGCGAACTGGCGCTGCTGCCGCAGGGAGCGGTCGTGGTGAACGTGGCCCGCGGACCGCTCGTCGACGAGGCCGCCCTGTGCGACGCGCTGGAGAGCGGCCAGGTGTCGGCCGCCGCCCTCGACACCTACGAGCACGAGCCGCTGCCCCCGGACTCCCGGCTGCACGCCCTGGCCGACCGGGTCGTCCTGACCCCGCACCTCGGCGGGGCGAGCCGCTCGGTGGCCGAGAAAGCGGCGAGGATCGCGGCGGAGGAGGTGGGCCGCTGGGTGCGGGGGGAGCCGTTGGCGCACTGCTTGACGTGACCTGGAAGGGATTTCTTCATGTACGTCGGTATCGATGTGGGCACGTCCGTCGTCAAGGCCGCCGCCTTCGACGCCGAGGGCCGTCAACTGGCCGTCGAGTCACGCCCGGTGGAGCTCTCCCTGCGCGACGGGTTCGTCGAGCAGGACATGGCGGAGGTCTACGACGCCGTCGTCGACGTCCTCGGCAGGCTGACCGCGCGGGTGCCCGAGCCGGTGGAGCTGGCCGGGCTGACCGGGCAGGGCGACGGGGTGTGGCTGGTCGACCGGGAGGGGCGGCCGGTGCGGTCCGCCGTGTCCTGGATGGACGGGCGGGCCCACGAACTGCTCGACCAGTGGCTGGCGGACGGCACGTTCGAGACGGTGTTCCGGCGGACGGGCGGCGCGATGTTCCCCGGATCGCCGGGGCCGTTGCTGGCCTGGCTCGACCGGCACGACCCGAAGTCCCTGGACGCCGCCGCGGCCGCCCTGTACTGCAAGGACATGGTCTTCCAGCGGCTGACGGGTGCGGAGCGGGCCGTGACGGACGTGTCGGACGCCTCCATGCCCTTCCTCGACCCCCGGACCCGGACGTACGACAACCGGGTGGTGGAGCTGCTGGGGCTCACCCGTCGCCGGGGGCTGCTCCCGCCGGCCGCGGATCCGATCGCCACGGGTTCGGCCCGCGAAGGGCTTCCGTCCGGGACGCGGATCTCGAACGGGCCGTACGATCTGCCGGCTTGTGCGCTGGGGGCGGGGGTCACCGAGCCGGGGGACGGGCTGCTCATCGTGGGCACGTGTCTCGCGGCGCTGGTCGCCACGACCGAGCTCGATCTGAGCGGCGAGCCTGCCGGGCTCCACATCTCCACCGACCGGCACGGGCACCGGCTGCGGGCGATGCCGGCGATGGTCGGGACCGCCGCGCTGGACTGGGTGCTGTCGACGACGGGGGTGACGCATGCGGAGGTGGACGAGCTGCTGGCGTCGACCCCGCCGGGTGCGCACGGGGTCAGGGTGCTGCCGTACTTCGCGCCCTCGGGTGAGCGGGCCCCCTTCGTCGAGCCACATCTGCGGGCCGAGCTGAGCGGGGTCTCGCTGGAGACGACCAAGGCCGATCTGGTCCGGGCGACCTGCGAGGGCATCGGGTACGCGGCCCGGCACTGTCTGGAGGCGGCGGGGCTGACGGGCGCTCTCGCGGTGTGCGGCGGAGGGACGCGGAGTTCCGCGTGGATGCAGCTGCTCGCCGATGTGCTCGGGCGGCCGCTCAGGGTGGTCGAGGGGGAGGTGGGTGCCCGGGGGGCGGTGTTGGCCGCGGCGGAACGGTACGGGGTTTCGCTTGATGCCGGGGTCTGGACCGAACCCACGGCGATCGTTGAGCCGGATCCTGGGCGTTCCGCGTATTACTCCAAGGGGTTCCAGGAGCACTTGGCTCGGTTGGATGTGGCTCGGGGACAGGCCGGTCGTTAGCTGCGGCGCCGTCGTGGCTGGTCGCGCCGTTCCCCGCGCCCCTGGGTGGGTGGGGGTGCACGGTGTTCATGCGGTGCTCGAACTGTGGTGGGACTCTTCAGGAGTTCCGGGCGCTCACCGACGAGGAGCAGAGGTTCGTCCGGGAGCACAAGCCCAGGCATACCCGCCTGGGCTCGTACTACCGGTGTGCCCGTGAGGGGTGTCTGCGGTACCAGCGGACCGGGGATCAGAAGGACGGGGGGTCCTTCCCCGAGCCCGGGAAGTGACTACAGGTTGCTGAAGTCCGGGCCCTTCGTGCGGGAGCGCTTGATCTCGTAGAAGCCCGGGACCGAGGCGACCGCCACGGTGCCGTCCCACAGCCTGGCGGCCTCCTCGCCCTTGGGGGCCGGGGTGACGACCGGGCCGAAGAAGGCGATCTGCTCGCCGTCGGGGCCGGGGACCGCGATGACCGGGGTGCCGACGTCCTGGCCGACCTTGTCGATGCCCTCCTTGTGGGAGGCGCGCAGCTCGGCGTCGAACTCGAAGTCCTTCTGGTCGAAGTACTCGATCAGGTCGGCGGGCAGGCCGACTTCCGCCAGGGCGCCCTCGACGGCCTCGCGCGTCGGGCCCTGGCCCTCGTTGTGGATACGGGTCCCGAGTGCGGTGTACAGCGGGCCGAGGATGTCGGAGCCGTGCTTCTGCCAGGCGGCGGTGACCACCCGGATCGGCTGCCAGGCCTTGGTCTCCAGCAGCTCGCGGTACTCCTCGGGCAGCTCGTCGATCTTCGGCTCGTTGAGCACCGCCAGGCTCATGATGTGCCAGTGCACCTCGATGTCCCGGACCTTCTCGACCTCCAGAACCCAGCGGGAGGTCATCCAGGCCCAGGGGCACAGCGGGTCGAACCAGAAGTCGACGGGGGTCTTGCCGGAAGCGGTCGCGGACTCGGACATGGGTCTCCTAGGGAAGGGTTCGTCTCCCCTGGCAACACCGGCCGTCGGCCGCCCCATTCCCGGCTGACCGATGTCAGGGGCACATGGCAGGATCGGGCCTGTCCGCATGCTGAACACGACCCGAGGGAGTACCCCCCGTGCCCGGTGAGAATCTGTCCCGTGACGAGGCCCGGGAGCGGGCCGCCCTGCTGTCCGTCGACGGGTACGACGTGTCCCTCGACCTGCGCTCGGCGGTCGGCGACCCGGCCGGGGACGGTCCGCGTACGTTCCGGTCCGTGACCACGATCCGCTTCCGGTGCAACGAGCCGGGCGCGTCGAGCTTCGCGGACCTGATCGCGCCGAGCGTCACGGCGGTCTCACTGAACGGCCGGGACCTCGACCCGGGCGAGGTCTTCGACGGCTCCCGGATCGCCCTGGAGGACCTGGCGGCCGACAACGAGCTGATCGTCGACGCCCGGTGCGCCTACTCCCGCACCGGTGAGGGCATGCACCGCTTCGTCGACCCGGAGGACGGCGAGGTCTACCTCTACACGCAGTACGAGCCGGCCGACTCCCGCCGGGTCTTCGCCAACTTCGAGCAGCCGGACCTCAAGGCGCCCTACCGCTTCGAGGTGCGGGCCCCCGAGGGCTGGACGGTGTGGAGCAACGGGGCCGGGGACCTGTCCGACGGTGTCTGGCGGTTCGCGGAGACGAAGCCGATCTCGACGTACATCACCTGTGTGGTGGCGGGGCCGTACCACTACGTCACCGACTCGTACTCCCGCACCCTCGCCGACGGCACGACGCTGGAGATCCCCCTCGGCGCCCTGTGCCGCAAGGGCCTCGCTCCCCACTTCGACTCCGACGACGTCTTCCTCGTCACCAAGCAGGGCCTGGACTTCTTCCACGAGCACTTCGACTACCCGTACCCGTTCGGGAAGTACGACCAGGCGTTCGTGCCCGAGTACAACCTCGGCGCGATGGAGAACCCGGGGCTCGTCACCTTCCGCGAGGAGTTCATCTTCCGGGGCAAGGTCACCCAGGCGTCCTACGAGAGCCGGGCCAACGTCGTCCTGCACGAGATGGCGCACATGTGGTTCGGCGACCTGGTCACCATGGTGTGGTGGGACGACCTGTGGCTGAAGGAGTCCTTCGCGGACTTCATGGGGACCTTCGCGAACGTCGGCGCGACCCGCTTCACCGACGCCTGGATCACCTTCGCCAACCGCCGCAAGGCCTGGGCGTACCGCGCCGACCAACTGCCCTCCACGCACCCGATCACGGCCGACATCCGCGACCTCCAGGACGCCAAGCTCAACTTCGACGGCATCACGTACGCCAAGGGCGCGTCCGTGCTGAAGCAGCTCGTCGCGTACGTCGGCCAGGACGCGTTCCTGGAGGGCGCCCGGCGCTACTTCAAGCGGCACGCGTACGGCAACACGGGCCTCGGTGATCTGCTGTCGGTGCTGGCGGAGACCAGTGGGCGCGACATGGGCACGTGGGCGCGGTCCTGGCTCCAGACGGCCGGGGTCAACTCCCTCACCCCGCAGGTGCTGTTGGACGCGGAGGGCCGGGTCGACGAGCTGGCCGTCGTGCAGGAGGCGGCGGAGTCGCATCCTGAGCTGCGGCCGCACCGGATCGCGGTGGGCCTGTACCGGCGTACGCCCGAAGGGGCTCTGGAGCGGTACGCGCGCGCCGAGGCCGACGTCGAGGGCCCGCGCACGCTCGTGCCGGAACTGGCCGGGGAGCGGGCGCCGGAGCTGGTGCTCGTGAACGACGACGACCTGACGTACTGCAAGACCCGCTTCGACACGGGCTCACTGGAGACCCTGAAGTCGGGCCTCGGTGACGTCACCGATCCCCTCGCCCGCGCCCTGTGCTGGTCGGCGCTGTGGAACATGACGCGGGACGCGCTGCTGCCGGCGCGGGACTTCGTGGACCTGGTGCTGCGGTTCGCGGGGCGTGAGTCGGACATCGGTGTGCTCCAGATGCTGCACGCGTGGGCGAACTCGTCGCTGGTCCACTACGTGGCGCCCGAGTGGCGTCCGGAAGGCGGGCGGCTGCTGGCCGAGGGTGCGCTGCGGGAACTGCGGGCCGCCGAGGCGGGCAGTGAGCACCAGCTGGCGTGGGCGCGGTTCTTCGCGTCGGTCGCCTCCGGCCCGCAGGAGCTCGCGTTGCTGCGGGGTCTGTGGGAGGGCACCGAGAAGATCGACGGGCTGGAGGTCGACCAGGAGCTGCGGTGGGCGTTCCTGGAGCCGCTCACCGCGCACGGCGCCGTGGACGAGGCCGTCCTCGCCGCCGAACTCGCCCGTGACGACACGGCGTCCGGCAAGCGCCACCAGGTCCGCTGCCTGGCCGTGCGTCCCTCGGAGGCGGTCAAGGCGCAGGCGTGGGCGCGGATCGTGGAGTCCGACGTGCTGTCCAACGCGCTGGCCGAGGCGACGATCGCGGGCTTCAACCGGCCGTCCCAGCGGGAGCTGCTGGCGCCGTACGCGGAGAAGTACTTCGCGACGATCGAGCGGGTGTGGCAGGAGCGGTCGATCCAGATCGCGATGAACATCGTGTCGGGGCTGTTCCCCTCCCTGCAGGACTCGCAGGGCACGCTGGACGCGGCCGACGCGTGGCTGGCGGCTCACGAGGACGCGGCGCCGGCGCTGCGGCGGCTGGTGCTGGAGGGGCGGGACGATCTGGCGCGGGCGCTGCGGGGGCAGGCGTGCGACGCCGGGGCCGTCAACCACGGGTGACCTTTGGCCTGAGCTCGGACGTCCGGTAGCCGTTACGAAATACGGTCAATAGCAGCCGTAACCCCTGGTCCGACCCGAATGGACCAGGGGTTTTCGCCGCCTGCTCGGCATCCGAACACCCGTCCTTTAGTGCCGTCTTGTCCGCCTTTGTCGACGGGCGTGTAACAGCGGTTAGGAGCCGGACGAACTGCGGGAATCTCCGCTGCATGAACCACAACACCCCGGTCCCCCCGCTCTCCCCCCGCCCCCTGCGTCACCTCGCCGAGGTGCACCGCCGCGTCATGACGGCCGGCCGGCTCCGCTCGCAGGGCGTCTCGGCCGCCGAGGCGAACGAGCAGTGCCGGCCGGGCGGCCCCTGGCAGCAGCTCCTCCCCGGCGTGTTCCTGCTCCACGCGGGCCCGCCGACCAGCGAGGAGCGGCTGCACGCGGTGCTGATGTACGCGGCACGGGAACGCGGCACCGGGGTACCGGTCCAGCCGGGCGCGGAGGAACCGCACCGGCCGGTGTACACGGAGGCGATGATCACCGGGCTTGCGGCGCTGACCCTGCACGGCTTCACCGAGACGCCGCCCCTGCTCTCCCTGGACCGCATCGACGTCCTGGTCCCCCGGCTCCGCCGACTGCGCTCGACGGGAGACGCACGGATCGTCCGCACCTCGACACTCCCCGCCGCCGAGCAGGTCACGGGCGTCCCCGTCGCCCCGGTCCCGCGCGCCCTCGCCGACGCGGTCACCGAACTGACGGACGCGGGCACGGTACGCCGACTGCTCACCGAAGCGGTGCGCGGCGGCCACTGCGAACCGGCGGCGGTCGTCCGGGAGCTGAACAACGCCAAGCTGCTGAACCGCCCGCACGTGGTGGACGCGGTGGACTCCCTGCTCGCCGAGGGCCGCGCGATCGCGGAGGACCGGCTGTACCGGATGGTCGAGGAGTACGGCCTCCCGGACCCGGTGTGGAACGTGGACCTGAGGCTGCCGGGCGGCCCGCACCTGGGCGGCCTGGACGCGTACTGGCCGGAGCAGGCGGTCGCCGTGGAGCTGGACACCCGTGCCCCGCGTCAGGACCACCGGCAGGACGAGGACGCCCAGTGGTCCGAGTACGCCCGCAAGCGCGAGCACCTGGAACGCCTCGGCATCACGGTGGTCCACATCACCCCGCGCAAGCTCCGGGACGCGAGGGAACAGCAGGCGGCGGTCGTCCGCACGGCCCTGATGGCCTCCGGCGACCGGGATCCCGCCGCCTATGTCGTGGTGCTGCCCCGGTAGTGACGGACCGGGGCGGGACCAGGAGGGGAGAGGAGGGGCCGCCGGCACCGGGGAGCCGGCGCCCCCTCCTCCAAGTCACGGCGGAGGCCCGGGAGTTCAACGCACGTTCGCCCTGGTCGCTCCGTCCCGGACGGGCGGCGGGCGGGTCGCTCCGCTCCGATAGCCTGAGGTCACCGCGGGCCATCCGCGTGTTCGCGTCGGGATGATCGTGGAGAATAGTCGAGTGTCGAGCCGCAGAGTTCCTTCGGGTGCCTGGATAACCGCCCTGCTGGTGGGCGCGCTGGTCACCGTGGGTGCGCTGGCGGTACAGGCGCACCAGCACGCGCCGAAGGGCGGCCTGAGTACCAGCGCTTCCACGCCGGCCGCCAAGCCCTCCCCTTCGAACACCCCGAAGCCGCAGAACCCGGCGGTCCCCGGCGACTCCGGCACGGGACGGCGGGTCGTCTACTCGACCGGGCAGAAGCGCGTGTGGCTGGTCGACGACAAGGGCACGGCGCTGCGCTCCTTCACCGTGTGGGCCGGGACCATCACCCCCGCCCCCGGGTCGTACAAGGTCTCCTTCCGGCGGGAACAGGGCACCGGGTCCGACGGGGTGTCGATCGAGCACGCCGTGTACTTCGGAACCAGTTCCGCCTTCTCCAACGCGGTCGACGGATCCTCACCGTCCCCGAACCCCGGTCTGCGTACCGGCGCCATCCGGGAGCGCGCGGCGGACGGCGCCGCCCTGTGGGAGTTCGCCGCCATGGGCACACCGGTCACCGTGGTGCGGTAGGTCATGCGGCCGGGGAGTCGTCGAACTCCCGGAAGACGTCCGCCGCGGTGCGGTCCAGCAGGGCCGCGTACGACGCGATCATCCTCGTACGGCTGAAACGTTCACGGCTCGCCAGCAGGGCCGGGGCGAGGCCGGCGCGGGAGGCCACCGCCTGCGACCAGGCCGCCGCGATCGCCTCCGGGTCCGGGGCCGTGATCAGACCGTGGCCCGCCACGATCGCCGCGCTGTCACCGACGTCGGTCGCCACCGGGACCGCGCCGCACATCATGCCCTCGATCAGGCACAGCGGGGCCGCCTCGCCCCACGCGGAGGTGAGGGCGACGACGTCGGAGGCGGCGTACAGCATCTCCATGTCGCGCCGGACGCCGAGCAGGCGCAGCCGGTCGGTCGGGCCCGGCCGGGTACCGAACGCCTCCGCGATGTCCGCCGTCAGGCCGGTGTTCGCCGTCGTCATGCCCGCCCCGCACATCAGCACCTGACCGTCGGGGACCCGGTCGAGCCAGGCGCGGGCGGCGGCGAGCAGCAGGGGCACGTTCTTCATGGCGTCGTAGCGGGCGGCGAAGACGACCACGGGGGACGCGGGGCCGATGCCGAGTTCCGTGCGGACCGCGAGGCGGCGGGCCGCGTCGGGGCGGAAGCGGAAGAGGTCGACGCCGTTGGGGATCACATGGAGCAGGCCCGCGGGGATGCCGGCGGCCTGGTAGGCGGCCCTGGTGGACTCGGCGCAGCAGACGCAGGCCACGACCGTGCCGTCGGCGATGGCGGCCTTCAGTTCGTCGAGGGCGGCGCCCTGGTTCTGCGGGTCGGAGCGGTGCAGACAGACCACGACCGGGCGGCGCGGCAGGCCCGCCTGGTTCAGCAGCCCCAGCGGCTGCTCCTTCAGGGACAGGATGACGTCCGCGCCGGCCGTCGCCCGGGCCGTTTCGGCCAGCTCCGGGCCGGTGAAGTCGGCCGAAACGCCGGTGCCGCGGAAGGTGCGTCCGAGGGTGGTGACACCCACCCCGGCCGCGGTCAGCGCCCGGTAGCAGGTGTCGTCCGCCATCCGCTGCCGGGTCGCCTCCCGGTGCACCTCGCCGTACAGGCTGAGCACCTGATGGCGCTGGCCGCCCTCGGTGAGGCCCAGCACGATGTCGCTGTGCACGATCCGGGCCCCGCCGGAGAAGAAACCCTCGTACACCGACAGCACTCGCAGTTCGCGTCCCGTACGCACACGACCACCCGCCTCGCACATGAATCGAGCCATCCCCGTGAAGTGCGGGTTAGCCGATATGAGGCGGTACGGACATTACGTCCGGATGAACGGGGTGCTTCGGATCCGGGTCGGCGCGACTACCCGCCGCAGAACTCCGCCTCGATCACCGCGTCACTGTCCCCCGACCAGTCGCCGTTGAAGTTGAAGGCGACGGAGTGCCGGCCGTTTGCCGTGGTCACAGCCTCGGAGGACGAGCCGTGGATGCCGCCGCCGTGGCCCCAGACGTGGACCCCACAGCTGAGCTCGCGGTCCATCAGGCCGAGGCCGTACCCGGCGTTCGGGATGCCCGGGGCGGCCACGGTGGTCTTCATCTCCTTCAGCTGCTTCGGCGGGAGCAGCCTGCCCTTCAGCAGGGCCGAGTAGAAGTGGTCCAGGTCGGCCGAGTCGGAGATCATCTCGCCCGCCGAGGAGGCCAGCGAGGGGTTCAGCCTCGTGACGTCGTACGTCGGCCCCGTCGCCGTCTGCGCCAGCTTGGAGTAGGCCCGGCTGCTGGGCTGCGGGACGGTGACGCGGGTGCCCGGCACCGAGGTGGCCGTCAGGTGCAGGGGGCCGATGATGCGGTGCCGGATCTCCTCGCCGTACGACCGGCCGGTGACCTTCTGGATCACCATGCCCGCCACGACGTAGTTGGTGTTGGAGTAGTTCCAGGACGTGCCCGGCGCGAAGTCCGGCTTGTGGGCCATGGCGATCGCGACGAGTTCCGCGGGACTCTCGGTGTCGTAACGGTGCTTCAGGAAGCCGTCCTTGAGGAAGTACCTCCGCCCGAACGTGTCGTCGGCGGTGTAGTTGAAGACCCCGCTGGTGTGGTTGAGGAGCTGGCGGAGGGTGATCCGGCGGCCGTCGTGGCCGTTGCCGTGGACCAGGCCCGGCAGCCACTTGTCCACCGTGTCGTCGAGCGACAGCCGTCCCTCCGCCTCCAGTTGGAGCAGCACGGTGGAGACGAAGGTCTTGGTGATGCTGCCGACGCGGTAGCGGTCGTCCGCCGAACGCGGCGCGTGCGTCTTCAGATTGCCGACCCCGGCGGTGGCCGACCAGGTGCTCCGGCCGTCCTTCGCCGTCAGCGTCACACCCGGCACGCCGTCCTTCACCGCGGCACGGACGGCCTGGCGGGTCGCGCGGTGGGCGTCACCGGTTCCGGTGGACTGCGCCGCCAGCGCCGGGGCGGCGAGCGCCGCCGTGAGCGCCACGGTCGTCGCCGCCACCACAGTCGTACGTACGGTCATGTCTTCCCCCTGTCCGGTCACGCTCGGCGAGCGTGATCGGCGGGAGAGACTCACACCGGAGGGGGAAGGTTGATGTGGATCAGGAGGGTTGAGCCGGTTTCAGCCCTTCTTGAGGACCAGTTCCGTGTTCCGGTCACCCGAGGCGCCCCCGAGCTTGTCGCTCGAACCGGGGGCGTTGTAGGCCAGTTCCCGGTACAGGGCGGCGAGGCCGGTCTGGGAGAGGTCGGCGAAGTCGGTGCGGTGCGGGGCCGCGGACTCGATCAGGGTGGTGAAGATCGAGATCGTGCCGTCCTTGTTGTCCACCAGCTCGATGACCCGGGCGAGGTGCGGGAAGTCGATGTGGGAGGCGGTGGAGATCTCCCAGAAGGAGCGGCCGTCGGGGGCGGAGTGGGCGGTGATCACATTGCGGTGGATGTGACCGTTGATCCAGGCCAGGACGTTGCTGTGGCTGGCGAGGAGGGCGACGACCTCAGGACCGCTGTGCCGCCGCTCGCCCGGGTGGGCCGGGTCGGGGCGGGTGTTGTCCATCGAGTCGCTGGTGTGGTGGCTGAAGACGACGACGTGGGAGTCCTTGTTCTCCCGCAGCGTCCGCTCCAGCCAGCGCAGCTGCTTGGTGCCGACGGATCCCTGGTAGTGGCCGCCCGGGTCGGTGGTGTCGAGGCTGACGCCCACGACGTCGTCCGCGATGCGGAAGCTGTAGTACTGGGTGCCCGCGTCGAGGTTGGCGGTGGAGTAGCCGTGGCCGACCGGGCCCACGCCCCGGTGCGCGGGGTCGAGGTGGGCCTTGAGGTAGTCGCGGGCGGTGTAGGGGGCGCGCCGTTCGTCGGGGGTGACCGAGCGCATGGTGCGGGCGTGTGCCTTGAGCAGGTCGCGGAAGGCGTGGCCCTGGGGGTCGGAGGCCTTCCTGATCATGTCCTGGAGTTTCCTCGCCTCGGACGCGGGCAGCGACATGAGCTTCTTGCCGCCGACGGCGTACTCGGCGAGCCAGGAGTCGCCGTGGCCGTAGCAGCCCAGCGGCAGACTGTCGTGGTTGCCGACCGTGGAGTACCAGGGGATGGCCAGGCCGGGGCTGTTCACCTCGCGGATGGCGGCGGCGAGATAGCCCTGCAGATGCGGGAAGCCGAGCTGCTTGTCCTGGTCGCGGGTGGTGGAGTCGGGCTGCCAGTACTGCTTGAGGCCGCTGTTCTGGACGCCCTCGTAGTGGCGCGGGTCCCCGGAGTTGGGGGTGATCCGGCCGCCGCTCATGACGGTGAGGAACCAGTCGAGCTCGGTGTGCGAGTTGTTGTCGGTGTTGTCGCCGGTCGTCATGGCGAACTGGAGCGGGGCACCGGTGACGGGGGCGCCGCGCAGCGCGTTGATCCGCTCGACGAGCGAGATCGCGCCCGGCACGGTCAGCGCCTCCTGGGGCCGCCAGGAGTGCACGTCGGCCGAGCGCAGGTATTCGAGACGCGCCGGGTGCTGGCTGTCCATCAGGTGCAGGTCGGTGAGCTGCACGAACGCGGCCAGCGAGGTGCGACGGCCGGCTCTCCCGGCCTTGGGGGCGGCGAGCTCGGAGCGCACCTTGCGGCTCCAGCCGGGGCCGTCGCCGAGGCGCCGGTAGCCGGAGCTCGTGCGCGGGGCGGCGACGGAGGCGACGGTGGTGCCGCGGGTGTACGGGGCGAGGGGGACCTCGACCGGGGCGGCCCGGTGGACGGACTGGGCCACCGGCACCTCGGCGGCGCCGGTGGCCGTCGCGGCCTGGCTGTCGGTGGGCCGCAGGGCGTAGCCGACGCCCGCGGAGACGGCGGCGGCGCCCGCGGCGGCGAGGACGGTACGGCGGTGGACCCCCAGCGTGTTGCTGGCGACAGAGCGTGTGCGCGACATGGCGCGATCTCCCCGAGTGCGAACTGCGTCGGCAGTGGTCACGGGTGATCGCGTTCGCGAACAACCCGCTCTCACTGGATGCTTGGCACCGGGAATGACCTGCGCGTGAACGAGACGGCAACGCGCAACGCCGATCACCGTACGTCGATCTTGGCCCACCCTGCGCGTTCATGAGCGCTCGTCGAACGGCCGGGGAGCGGCTACGCCGCGTTCATCTTCCGGGGTACGACACCTATCCCCCGGGCCGTCCGGTCACCGGCCGCTCCCGCCACAGGCGCAGGCCGAAGTCGACCATCGGCACCTGGATCAGCCCCGGTACCGCGTCGAGGTCGTGCCACTGGGCCATGTCCGTGGAGCCGCCGATCTCGAAGCGCAGCTCGCCTCCGGTGACCCGGGCCTCGTACATGATTCCCACGTGTTGCTGGTCGACCGTGCGGCCGAAGCGGCGCCGGGACGGGAAGCGCACCGACCGCACCCCGAGCAGACCGGTGACCTCGACGCGGTAGCCCGTCTCCTCCTCGACCTCCCGCAGCACGGTGTCGTACGGGTCCTCGCCGTGCTCCATGCCGCCGCCGGGCAGCGTCCACTCGGCCCGCCCGGCGCCGTCGATCCAGCGGGCGAGCAGGATCTGTCCCTCGCGGACGCATACGGCGTAGGCCGCCACCCTCAACTTCTTGCGCATGTCGGCAAGTTAGCCCGCCGGGACCGGATCGGCCGGTGAGTATCCGGGTGCGGACGGCGGGACCGCGGCGGGATCCCGGGAGGTTCGGCGGGCGGCGAGGAAGCAGCGAGGCCGACTGTCCGTTTCCTCACACATCTTCGCCTATATCACCAAAGCCCGTGAACAACCCAAAGGGCATCGCGGGTTTTCCCCATACACCCATATCGATTCGGTCAACTCTCCCTAAACATCCTTCCCATGGGTAAAGCTGGGCGCTCATCCGGGGTCGTATTCCGGATCATCGTGGCCAGGATCGATCGGTCCCGGTCACACGCCTGCTCGTTCCTTTACCTACAAGGGATGCCGATGACCCTCACCCCCCAGCCCACTCCGACAACGGGCGCGAGACGTGTGGCGCGAATAGCGGTGGCCGCCGGCCTGGTCGCCGCCCTCTCCGCGGCGGGGCCGATACCCATGGCCTTCTCCGCCGCCGCGGACGACGCGTCCGCCGCTTCCGACCCGGGCCTGAAGTCGGCCGCCGCGAAGCTCGGTTCGGACGACGCCGACGCGCTCGCCGAGGCCAAGGCCGACGGCGCCAAGAACATCACGCTGATGGTCGCCACCGCCCCCGGGAAGACCGAGCAGGTCGCCGCGGAGCTGGACGCGGTCAAGGGCGGCCTGGTGGGTCTCACGTACGACAAGCTCGGCTACGTCCGGGCCACCGTCCCCACCGCGAAGGCGGACTCGGCCATCGCCGCCGCCGCGAAGCTCTCCTCCGTGCACGGCATCGACGTCAAGCAGGACATCCCGCTGGACGACCCCACCCCGAGCGCCGACACCGTCAAGGGTGCCGCGGGCAAGGCCACGAAGACCTACCCGGCGCCGAGCGCGAAGACCCCCGCGGTGAACCCGTACAACCCGTCCTTCGAGACGGGCGCCGTCAACTTCGTGAAGGAGCACCCGAAGGCGGACGGCCGCGGCGTCACCATCGGCATCCTGGACTCCGGCGTCGACCTCGGCCACCCGGCACTGCAGAAGACCACCACCGGTGAGCGGAAGATCGTCGACTGGGTGACGGCGACCGACCCGGTCTCCGACGGCGACGCCACCTGGCGGCGGATGAACAACCCCGTCAGCGGCCCGACCTTCACCATCGCGGGCGCCACCTGGACGGCCCCGGCGGGCTCCTACCAGTTCAACCTGTTCCGCGAGTCTGCCACCGCCGGCGGTGACGCCAAGGGAGACGCCAACCGCGACGGCGACACCACCGACGTCTGGGGCGTCCTCTACGACGCGGCCGCCGGGACCGTCCGGGTCGACCTGAACAACAACCAGGACTTCGGCGACGACACGCCGATGAAGCCCTACAAGGACGGCTACCAGGTCGGCTACTTCGGCACGGACAACCCGTCGACCGACGTCGTCGAGCGCCAGCCCTTCGTCGTCCAGATCCGCAAGGACGTCGTCTACGACGCCGCCGGCAGCAAGGCCGACTACGTCAACATCGGCGTCATCGAGTCCGAGCACGGCACCCACGTCGCCGGCATCACCGCCGCCCACGGCCTGTTCGGCGGCAAGATGAACGGCGCGGCCCCGGGCGCGAAGATCGTCTCCTCGCGCGCCTGCACCTGGAGCGGCGGCTGCACCAACGTGGCGCTGACCGAGGGCATGATCGACCTCGTCGTCAACCGCGGTGTCGACATCGTCAACATGTCGATCGGCGGCCTGCCCGCGCTCAACGACGGCAACAACGCGCGCGCCGAGCTGTACACGCGCCTCATCGACACCTACGGCGTCCAGCTGGTGATCTCCGCGGGCAACTCCGGCTCCGGCGCGAACACCATCGGCGACCCGGGCCTGGCCGACAAGGTCATCTCGGTGGGCGCGGCCATCTCCAAGGAGACCTGGGCCTCCAACTACGGCTCGCAGGTGGCGAAGAAGTACTGGCTGATGCCCTTCTCCTCGCGCGGCCCGCGTGAGGACGGCGGCTTCGCGCCGACCCTGGTCGCCCCCGGCGCCTCGATCAACACCACGCAGACCTGGCTGCCGGGCTCCCCGGTCGCCGAGTCGGGCTACACCCTGCCGGCCGGCTACTCGATGCTCCAGGGCACCTCGATGGCCTCCCCGCAGGCCGCCGGCGCCTCCGCGCTGCTGCTGAGCGCCGCAAAGCAGAAGGGCATCGCGCTCACCCCGCAGGTCCTGCGCACGGCACTGACCTCGACCGCAGGCCACATCCAGGGTCTGCAGGCGTACGAGGAGGGCGCGGGCCGCATCGACATCGTCGACGCCTGGGACGCCATCACGCACAAGGCGACCGCGCACGACTACACCGTCAAGGCGCCCGTCGACACCGCGCTCGACCAGCTGCTGAAGACCCCGGGCTTCGGCACCGGTCTCTACGACCGCGAGGGCGGCCTGAAGGCCGGCCAGAAGAAGACGTACGACGTCACGATCACCCGTACGTCCGGCGCGGACAAGCCGATCCGGCACAAGGTGAGCCTCGACAACAACGCCGGTGACACCTTCAAGGTCGTCGGCAAGGGCGAGGTGACGCTCCCGCTGAACCAGCCGGTGACCGTCAAGGTCCAGGCCGCTCCGAAGTCCGCGGGCATCAAGAGCGCGATCCTGGAGCTCAACGACCCGAAGACCGAGGGTATCGACAAGCAGATCATGACCACGGTCATCGTCTCGACGCCGGTGCAGTACACCTTCTCCGCGTCGAACACCGTGCAGCGCAACAGCACGCAGCACTACTTCCTGACCGTCCCCGCGGGCGCCACCGCCCTGGAGGCCGCGATCAGCGGGCTCAAGGACAAGAGCCAGACCCGCTTCATCTCGATCCACCCGTACGGCGTCGCGGTCGAGGACACCGGCACCCCGTACTGCTACAGCAACTACCCGAACACCAACGGCTGCAAGCCCGACGCGCGTTCGTACGCGAACCCGCAGGCCGGTGTCTGGGAGATCGAGGTCGAGTCGCGCCGCACCTCGCCGCTGCTCGACAACCCGTACAAGCTGGACGTCGCCGTCTACGGCGCGGTCTTCGACCCGGCGACGGTGACCGTCCCCGAGGCCAAGGTCGGCACCCCGGTCACCGCCTCCTGGACGGTGACCAACAAGTTCGCCGCGATCGACGGCAAGCTGGCCGGCGGCCCGCTCGGCTCCTCGAAGTCGGCCCGCCCGACGATCACCGAGGGCGCCGTCCAGACCAGCACGGTCGAGGTGCCCGCGGGCGCCACGTCCCTCGACGTCGTGATCGGCAACGTCTCCGACCCGTCCGCCGACCTCGACCTGACGGTCAAGAACGCGGCCGGAACCGTCGTCGGCCAGTCCGCCGACGGTGACTCGGAGGAGGCGGTCTCGGTCGCCTCGCCCGCCGCAGGCACCTACACCGTCGAGGTCGCGGGCTACTCGGTCCCGGCCGGCTCCACGGCGTACGACTACCAGGACGTGTTCTTCTCCGGCGCCCTGGGCACCGTCACCGTCGACGACGCGCCGGTCAAGCTCGGCACGGGCGCCTCGGCGACCGTCTCCGGCAGCGTCACCGCCCTGGCGGCCGCACCGGCGGGCCGTGAGTTCTTCGGCCAGGTCAGCCTCGTCAACGCGCGCGGCACGGTCGCGGGCGTCGGCAGCGTGAAGATCGAGAAGGTCACGCCGTAACACTTCTCCGTACGGCGATGAGGGCGGGCGTCCATCCGGGCGCCCGCCCTTTCTCATGCCCTGCTCTAGCAGGCCAGCCCGCGCGACGCGGGCAGCGAGGCAACGATCCAGGCCCGCTCCCGGGCGATCTCCTTGTCGCCGACGGCCCAGTGGTCGGGGCTCGCCGAGCCCCGGGTCACCCCGAACAGCACCCGGGTGCCCTTCGTCAGGGGTTCGGGAAGGTCGTACTCCCCGATCACGTACGTGAGGTCCGCGGGGCCGGTGGCCGGCTTGTAGGAGCGGGTGACATGCACGGTGACCTGGAGTTCTCCGGGGAACTGTCGGATGACGGTGACCTCGCCCTCGGCGACCGTGGTCGCGCAGGCCAGGTAGTCCGGGCTGCCGAAGCGGACGTCCGACTCCGCCTTGGAGGCCGCCGAGTCGGCGCTGCTGCTCGCGCCCAGGGAGTCCGAGCCGTTGTGCCCGATCAGCCATCCCATGCCCGTGACCACACCGGCGACGGCGGCCACCGCGAGGGTGCCGAAGGCGAAGGTGCGGACCCGGTGCCGGGCGCGTGAGGGACGTACGGGAACGGGTTCCGGGGCCGGCGCGGGCTCCGTCAGGGTCTCGCCGATGATCCGCAGCTGCTCGCGCAGCACGGCGACGTCGGCCCGGGCCGACCGGTGCTCGGCGAGGAAGACCGGGTCGTCGGCGGCCGACTCGGGCAGGGGGTCGTCGGTGAGGGCGGCCATCAGCGCGTCGATGCCGTGGGGCCCGTCGTGTCCGGCGCTCATGTCACACCACCTCGTCCTCGTGCAGGCGGGCGCGCAGGGCCCGGACCGCCGTGTGCAGGCGGCTCTTGACCGTGCCCTCCGGTACACCCAGCTCCTGGGCGATCGAGCGCACCGGCAGGTCGGCGAAGAACCGCAGCACGAGGACCTGGCGCTGCTGGTCGGGCAGCTCGTCCAGGCCCTGGGCGACGGCGAGGGAGAGCACGCTGGTGTCCTCCCCCGAGGGGTGCTCGTGCTGGCGCAGCGAGGCCAGCCGCTCCCCCAGCCGGTCCTGGCGCCTCTTGGCCCGGTGCCAGTCCATGGCGAGGTTGGAGGCGACGACGGCAGCCCACGCGGACACGTCCCGCGGCGCCTCGTACCCCTTCGCCGCCCGCTCCAGCAACCGCAGACGGACCTGCTGCACCCCGTCCGGCAGGTCCGTCTGCGGCACCCCGCCCAGGGCGAGCACGGCCCGCACCCGGCGTTCCTGCGCCGCGTCCAGAGGATCATCGTCCTCCTGGACCCGGCGTGCCCTTCTGCGCAGCACAAGCCACCCCCTCACCCCGTCTCCTCTACGACGCCGCGGCGCACGGAAACGTTCGGCGGATCCCCGGAAAATCGCTCAGAGGCATACGTCACACCGTCCAGCAGTCCATTCCTCGGGCATGGGGCGCAAAGAACTGGACAGGCGGACCCGGGTCGGCCGCATGATGGAAACGCCGCAGATGTACAGGAACACATGAGGGAGTCACCGTGAGGGTCGGAATCGTCGGAGCCACCGGTCAGGTCGGCACGGTCATGCGCGGGATCCTCAAGGAGCGGAACTTCCCGGTCACGGAGCTGCGCCTGTTCGCCTCCGCCCGCTCGGCGGGGTCCGTCCTGGACGGCGTGACGGTGGAGGACGCGGCGACGGCCGACTACACCGGCCTGGACATCGTGCTGTTCTCCGCGGGCGGCTCCACCTCCAAGGCCCTGGCCGAAAAGGTCGCCTCGCAGGGCGCCGTGGTGATCGACAACTCCTCGGCCTGGCGCAAGGACCCCGAGGTCCCCCTGGTCGTCTCCGAGGTGAACCCGCACGCCATCGCGGACCGCCCCAAGGGCATCATCGCCAACCCGAACTGCACCACGATGGCCGCTATGCCGGTCCTGAAGGTGCTGGACACGGAGGCGGGCCTTGAGACCCTGATCGCCACCACCTACCAGGCGGTGTCCGGCTCCGGCCTCGCGGGCGTGGCCGAGCTGCACGGGCAGGTGCAGAAGGTCGCCGCCGACGCGGACAAGCTCACCCACGACGGCAGTGCGGTCGACTTCCCCGAGCCGCAGGTCTACAAGCGCCCCATCGCCTTCAACGTCCTGCCCTTCGCCGGCAACCTCGTCGAGGACGGCCTGAACGAGACCGACGAGGAGCAGAAGCTCCGCAACGAGTCCCGCAAGATCCTGGAGCTCCCCGAGCTGAAGGTCTCCGGCACCTGCGTACGCGTCCCGGTCTTCTCCGGCCACTCCCTCCAGGTCAACGCCCGCTTCGCCCGCCCGATCACCCCGGAGCGCGCGACGGAGCTGCTGGCGGGCGCCCCCGGCGTGACCCTCTCGGACATCCCGACCCCCCTGCAGGCCGCCGGCCAGGACGCCTCCTTCGTCGGCCGCATCCGCCGCGACGAGACGGTCGAGCACGGTCTCGCTCTCTTCATCTCCAACGACAACCTCCGCAAGGGCGCCGCGCTGAACGCGGTGCAGATCGCGGAGCTGGTGGCGGCGGAGCTGAAGGACTGACCTTCGGGGACCGGCCCTCAAGGGCTGCCCCTCAGGGCCTGCGCACCTCGTAGAGGAAACAGCCGTACTCGACGGCCCGGACGTGGACGAGTGCCACGGACGGGTCGTCGAACGCGTCCCGGAACGCGTCGTCGTCGGGGGCGCCGACCAGCGCACCGCCCAGGATGTGCCCCTCGGCGGAGTACCGGCGCACCGTGCGGTGGTCGTTGCCGAAGGGGTGGCCGTCCCCGGTCGCCGGCCCCGCGCACTCCTCGGCGTGGACGAAGACCGGACCCTGTTCGTCGTACGCCCCCGGCTGCGCGCCGGTCTGTGCGGCCCAGCGGCGCAGGGGCGCGTACGACACGAGCGCGATCCGCTCCCCGGCCCCGCTGCGGCGCAGACAGCAGCGGAGCGGGGCGCCGCCCTCCTCGTCCGTGAACGGGGACAGGGGGCGGCCGGCGTCGTCGGCGGTGCGCAGCTCCTTGAGGACCGGGGGTTCGATGGGCAGTGCCGTGTAGGTCGTCATGGGTTCCAGACTGGCCCGGCCACAGGCGCGTGACCGGCGGGATTCGGACATGGCGTTTCGACCCCGGCCGACGCCGTCCGGCCCGTCCGGCGTTCGAGGACGAGGCCCCGTCTCCTCGAATCCGCAGGGTATTCCCTCGAACCGTCGGAGACAGTTCGTGGAAGGATGGCCGGACCGCCGAAACTGCTCATAACGAGGAAACGGGAGATGACCGCGTGCCTGGCACAAACCTGACTCGCGAAGAGGCACAGCAGCGGGCTGCTCTGCTCAGCGTCGAGTCCTACGAGATCGATCTCGACCTCTCCGGCGCGCAGGAGGGCGGTACCTACCGGTCCGTGACGACGGTGCGCTTCGACGTCACCGAGAACGGCGCCGAGTCCTTCATCGACCTGGTGGCCCCCACGGTCCACGAGGTGACGCTGAACGGGGACGCCCTGGAGCCCGCCGAGGTCTTCGCGGACTCCCGGATCGCCCTGCCCGGCCTGCTGGAGGGCCGCAACATCCTGCGGGTCGTCGCGGACGCCGCGTACACCAACACCGGTGAGGGCCTGCACCGCTTCGTCGACCCGGTCGACCAGCAGGCCTACCTGTACACCCAGTTCGAGGTGCCGGACGCCCGCCGCGTCTTCGCGTCGTTCGAGCAGCCGGATCTGAAGGCCACCTTCCAGTTCACCGTGAAGGCGCCGACCGGCTGGACCGTCATCTCCAACTCCCCGACGCCGGAGCCCCAGGACGACGTCTGGACGTTCGAGCCGACCCCGCGGATCTCGTCGTACATCACGGCCCTGATCGTCGGCCCGTACCACTCCGTGCACAGCGTGTACGAGAAGGACGGCCAGTCCGTCCCGCTCGGCATCTACTGTCGCCCCTCGCTCGCCGAACACCTCGACTCGGACGCCATCTTCGAGGTCACCCGGCAGGGCTTCGACTGGTTCCAGGAGAAGTTCGACTACGCGTACCCGTTCAAGAAGTACGACCAGCTGTTCGTCCCGGAGTTCAACGCGGGAGCGATGGAGAACGCCGGCGCGGTGACCTTCCGCGACCAGTACGTCTTCCGCTCCAAGGTGACCGACGCCGCGTACGAGATGCGCGCCGAGACCATCCTGCACGAGCTGGCCCACATGTGGTTCGGCGACCTCGTGACCATGGAGTGGTGGAACGACCTGTGGCTGAACGAGTCGTTCGCCACCTACACCTCCATCGCCTGTCAGGCGTACGCCCCGGACAGCCGGTGGCCGCACTCCTGGACCACCTTCGCCAACTCCATGAAGACGTGGGCGTACCGCCAGGACCAGCTGCCGTCCACGCACCCGATCATGGCCGAGATCGGCGACCTCGACGACGTGCTCGTCAACTTCGACGGCATCACGTACGCCAAGGGCGCGTCCGTGCTCAAGCAGCTCGTCGCCTACGTCGGCATGGACGAGTTCTTCGGCGGTGTGCAGGCGTACTTCAAGCGCCACGCGTACGGCAACACCCGCCTGTCGGACCTGCTGGGCGCGCTGGAGGAGACCTCCGGGCGTGACCTGAGCACCTGGTCGCAGAAGTGGCTGCAGACGGCCGGCATCAACATCCTGCGCCCGGAGATCGAGACGGACGCGAACGGCGTCATCACCTCCTTCGCCATCCGCCAGGAGGCTCCGGCGCTCCCGGCGGGCGCGAAGGGCGAGCCGACTCTCCGCCCGCACCGCATCGCCGTCGGCCTGTACGAACTC
This sequence comes from Streptomyces sp. NPDC031225, assembly GCF_055570355.1. NCBI lineage: Bacteria > Bacillati > Actinomycetota > Actinomycetes > Kitasatosporales > Streptomycetaceae > Streptomyces > Streptomyces sp. NPDC031225. The sequence continues at coordinate 215,154 of NZ_JBVIHJ010000009.1, forward strand.
GACGACGACAGCGGCAAGCTGGTGCGTGACGAGCGCGTCGAGCTGGACGTCGACGGCGAGCTGACGGCCGTACCGCAGCTGGCCGGCAAGCGCCGTCCGGCGGTCGTGCTCCTCAACGACGACGACCTGTCGTACGCCAAGGTCCGCCTCGACGAGCAGTCGCTGGCCTTCGTGACCGAGCACCTCGGCGACTTCGAGTCGTCGCTGCCGCGCGCGCTGTGCTGGGCGTCGGCGTGGGACATGACCCGGGACGCGGAACTCGCGACCCGCGACTACCTGTCCCTCGTCCTCTCCGGTATCGGCAAGGAGTCCGACATCGGTGTCGTGCAGTCACTGCACCGGCAGGTGAAGCTGGCGATCGAGCTGTACGCCGCCCCCACCGCCCGCGAGGCCCTGCTGACCCGCTGGACCGACGCCACACTGGCCCACCTGCGGTCCTCGGCGGCGGGCAGCGACCACCAGCTGGCGTGGGCGCGCGCGTTCGCGGCGACGGCCCGGACGCCGGAGCAGCTGGACCTGCTGGAGGGGCTGCTCGACGGGTCCCAGGTCGTCGAGGGCCTGGCCGTCGACACGGAGCTGCGCTGGGCGTTCGTGCAGCGGCTGGCCTCCGTGGGCCGCTTCGACGAGTCGGAGATCGCCGCCGAGTACGAGCGGGACAGGACGGCGGCCGGTGAGCGCCACGCGGCGACCGCCCGTGCGTCCCGGCCGAGCGAGGAGGCGAAGGCGGAGGCCTGGGCGCAGGTCGTCGAGTCCGACAAGCTGCCCAACGCCGTCCAGGAGGCCGTCATCGGCGGCTTCGTGCAGACCGACCAGCGGGACCTGCTCGCGCCGTACACGGAACGGTACTTCGAGGCGCTCAAGGGCGTCTGGGAGTCCCGCTCGCACGAGATCGCGCAGCAGATCGCGGTCGGTCTCTACCCGTCGCTCCAGGTCTCCCAGGAGACCCTGGACAGGACGGACGCCTGGCTGACGACCGCCGAGCCCAACGCGGCCCTGCGCCGTCTGGTCTCCGAGTCCCGCGCGGGCGTGGAACGGGCGCTGAAGGCGCAGGCGGCGGACGCGCAGGCCGGTTAGGAGCCGTTTGGGTGGGGTGGTGGCTCAGCCATTGAGCCACCACCCCACCCAGCCACCGACCCACCCAGCCCCCGGCTCACCCACCCCCCGCACACACCAGCCGAGCCGTGTTCAGCATCGTCCGCACATGCAGCCCGGTCTGCGCGGCCACCGGTACCCACCTGAGGTCGTACGTCTTCTCCAGCTCCTGGCTCCACTCACGCACCAGGTCGTCGAGGATCTCGGCGGCCCGGGGGTCGGTGCGGGCCAGGGCGCGGCCGGCCATCGCCGCCACCCTGAGCGGGATGCGACGCGCGGAGATGCCCCGGGTCGCGAAGTGCCCCTGGAACCGGCCCGGTTCCTCCGCCGCCCAGCTCTCGACGATCAACGGCGCCACGTCGAGGAGTTCGCGCGCGGCGTCCCGCAGCGGCGCGAGTTCCTCCGGTACGGCCGCGTCGAGCCGTGTCCCGAGGACGGTCGCGAGTTCCCGGCTGCGGCCCAGCAGGACCTCGCCCAGCCGTGCCGCCTGGCGGTCCGGGTCGGTCACGGGCCGGGCGTCGCTCACCGAGGGCACGGCCCAGGCGGGGGTCTCGATCAGGGTGGTCAGCGTGCCGTGCCGGCGCGGGTGGAGCCAGGTGCTCTCGGCGACGTATCCGCTGGGGTCGCGTTCGCCCGCGCGGTGGCTGTCGGGCAGGACCAGGACGCCGGGCGGGTCGAGGCGCCAGTCCGGGCCGTCCACGGGGTGCCGGTCGACCGGGACGCGCAGGCGCGCCGCCGTTTCGCGGAAGGCCTCCGCGGCACCCGGCACCTCCCGGGTCATCATCACGAAGGCACCGCCGAACTCGATGCCGTGCAGGGTGAACTGGGCGACGGGCCGCAGCTCGTCGAGGAGCCGGATCAGGGCGGCCGACTCGGGGAGCGGCTGTCCCGGGGGCATCGGCAGTGACTCCGGCTGGAGGGCGAACGCGGGCCGGTAGAAACCACGGTGACACTCCGTCAGGGACGGCTCGGGCTCCTCGGGCTGCCAGCCGTGTGCGAGGTGTGCGCCGTCGGGGTCGAGGCAGAGCAGGAAGTGCCAGGTGCAGCCGAGGGGTTCGAGCATCTCGGGCCGCCGCGCGAACAGGGCCGCGAGCCGCAACGCCGAGGCCCCGCCCACGGGTTCGTTGGCGTGTGCGCCGGCGACGGAGAGGATGTGCCGCTCACCGCGCCCGGCGGACAGCAGCCACAGGGGGCGGCCCGCCCGGCTCTCCCCGACCTGGTCCAGCCGCAATGGGCCGGGGGCGGCGCGGACCAGCGCGCGGGCCCTTCGCTCCAGTTCGTGCACTGCCGGATAGAGCGAAGTCCGCACGCCGGTCCTCCGAACGCTGGTGGTCCGATCAAGCACCCTGGGAATTACTGTCCCCAGTGGTCTCCTTCTTGTCCAGCGGGCGAATCACGATCTTGGTGGGCATGTGCGCTCCTCTCAGCTGCCGCCGTTGCCGCCGCTCTCGCCGGTGGTCTCCTTCTTGTCCAGCGGGCGGATCACGATCTTTGTCGTCACCTCAACTCCTCGCCTTCGTGCAGGATTTGACCTTTCCGAAGCGATCGCTGACCGCTCTTGTCAAGGCTGTGCCGGGCGGGTCAGAGTGTCAAGGAGGTGTACGTGTGACGGGTAGGGGGCCCTGATGGCGGAGGCGGCTGCGGTGACGGTCGGGACGTTCCGGCGGCCCCGGATCAAGCCCGAGCACCGCGCCTACCGCACGGCCGACGGCAACGTCCGCATCGGCAGCGTCGTCCACGGCATCGGCGCGGAGATCGCGGATCCGCAGGGCTGGGTGTGGACACTGACCGAGGCGATGGACGGGACGCGGGGGCCGTCGGAGGTGGTCGACGAGGTGCTGCGCGCCCACCCCGGCCTGCCCGGCGAGGACGCCCGCCAGGCGATGGCCGACCTGCTGGCCGCCGGTTTCGTGGACGACGCCCGGGCGCCCGTGCCGGTGCCGCCCCGCGAGGAGGACCGCTACAGCCGCGGTGTCCCCCTGCTCCGCTGGATGGACCTCACCCCCCGTACCGGCCCCTGGGAGACCCAGCTCCGCCTCCGTGAGGCCCGCGTCCTGCTGATCGGCGTCGGCGGCACCGGCGGGCACGCGGCCCAGGCCCTGGTCGCGTCCGGAGTGGGCCATGTGCACTGCGTCGACCCGGACGTCGTGGAGCTCTCCAACCTCAACCGCCAGCCCCTCTACCGCGAGCCCGACATCGGTCATCCGAAGGTGGCGGCCGCGGTGGCGACCCTGCGGGCGCTGAACTCGGACGTGACGGTGACCGGGGAGCGGAGGGAGGTGCGGGGGCCGGAGGACCTGACCGACCTGATGTCCGCCCCCACCTCCACCTCCGCCTCACCCACCTCCCCCTACGACCTTCTCGTCCTCGCCGCCGACCGCCCCGAGGCCCTCCGGCGCTGGGCCAACCGGGCATGTCTGGCAGCCGGGTTGCCGTGGGTCGACGCCGGATACCGGGGGCCTCTCGTGACCGCCGGTGTGTACGTACCCGGGCAGGGCGCCTGCTGGGAGTGTCTGCGGGACGGGGAGATCGCCCGGCGGGATCTGCGGCTCGGGCCGGGACAGGATCCGGAGGTGGCCTCGCCGCGGATGCCGTGGAACCCGGCGAGTGCCGTGACGGCCGGGCTCTCCGGCGCGCTGCTCGCCCACGCGGCCCTCGCCCTGCTGACCGGGGTCCCCGCGATGGAGCCGGGCTTCCGGTTCGGCGTGAACCTCATGCTCCCCGGCGACCCCGTCCACCAGCGGACCCCGCGCCGGCCGGACTGCCCGGCGTGCGGGGAACGGGCGTGAACCGGGTACGGCTGCACGCGCTGGACTCCCGCCCCGACGGCGACGAGTGGATCGTGGGCCGCCTGGCGACCGGCCGTTTCGTCGCCGTACCCGAGGTGGGCAAGCAGGCCCTGGACCTGCTCGGCCAGGGCCTGACCCCGGCCGAGGTCGGCGAACGGCTCCGTACCGAAACCGGCGACGACATCGACGTACCGGACTTCGTGGAGGCCCTGCTGGGACTCGGGTTCGTCGCGGAGGTCGACGGCCGCACGATCGACCAGGAGCCACCGCCGACACCGACGTTCGCGCGGATACGGCCGCGTCATGTGCGGTGGCTGCTCAGTCCCGCCGTTCCCGTGGCGGTCGTCCTGCTGATCGCGGTCACCCTGCTAACCCGCCCGCCGGTACCGCTCGACTACCGGACCCTGCTGTGGAGTTCGCACGGCAGCGCGGTCATCGCCCTGGGGGCGGGCGTCGGTTGGACCCTGTTGCTGCTCCACGAGTGCGCCCATCTGCTGACCGCCCGTGCGACCGGGGTGGCGGGGCGGATGCGGCTGGGCACGCGGCTGCAGTTCCTGGTGATGCAGACGGACATCAGCGGCATCGAACTGGCCCCGCGCCGCCACCGGTTGACGGCCTACCTCGCCGGTGTCGCGACCAATCTGACGGCCGCGTCCCTGGCCGCGCTCGCGGCGGGCGCCACGGCCGGCACGCCCCGTCGTGTCCTCGCCGCCGTGGCCCTGCTCGCCCTGCTTCCCCTCCCCTTCCAGCTCATGGTCTTCATGCGCACGGACCTGTACTTCGTGCTGCAGGACCTCACGCGCTGCCGTGACCTGTTCGGGGACGGGGTGGCGCTCACCAGGTACCGGTTCCGGCGCCTGGTGGGCTTCCGGTGCGGTCGTACGGCCGCACCGGACCCGAGCCTGGCACTGCCCCCGCACGAACGGCGGGCCGTGCGCGTGTACAGCGTGGTGCTGGTCGTCGGCACCACGCTGTGCCTCGCGTTCTTCGCGGCCCTCACCCTGCCCGCGGACGTCACGCTCCTCGCCCGCGCGGTGGGCAGGCTGGGCCCCGGCCGCTCGCCCTCCGACCGCCTGGACGCGATCGCCGTCGTCGTCGCGCTCGGCGGCCTGCACGCCCTGTGGCTGCGCACGTGGTGGCGGGGCCGCAGGGCCGGGCGCGGGATCAGCGGACGACCATCCCGCCCGTCGCGTTGACGAAGGTGCCGGTGATGCCGCCCGCGTGGTCGGAGGCGAGGAACACGGCGGTGGCGGCGACCTCGGCGAGGGTGGGGTTGCGCCGGGTCATGCGCATCCCGGCCAGGTTGGCGACGATGCCCTGGACGGCGGCCTCGTCGATGGCCGGGTTGACCGCGGCGAGCTTCTCGACGGTGAACGTCTCGGGCACTCCGGCCGCCCAGATGCCCACCGCCCGCACCCCTCGCGGCCCCAGCTCGATCGCCAGGTTGCGCACGAGCGTGTCGAGCGCCCCGTCCGCCGATCCGGTGCCGCCCATCATCGGACTGCCGTGCGCGGAACCGCTGTTGAGGGTGATGATCACACCCGAACCGCGTACGGCCATACGGCGTCCCGCCGCACGGGCGGTGAGGAAGTTGGCGCGGGTGCCGGCGACGACCGGCCGCATGAAGTCCTCGACGGACATGTCGGTCAGCGGCATGCCCTGCACGTCACCGCGCGTGACCAGGTTGACGGAGATGTCGATGTCCCCGACCGAGTCGGCGTGCGCCTCCACGGCCGCCTCGTCGAGGGCGTCCACGACGGCGACCTCGGCGTCCTTGAGGTCGGCGGCCACGGCCTCCAGGGGCTGCCGGGTCCGGCCGACGAGGTGCACCCGCGCCCCCTGCTCGGCGAAGGCCCGGGCGACGGCCCCGCCGATGGACCCGCCGGCGCCGTAGACGATCGCGGTCTTGTCGGTGAGCAGCATGGTGAACTCCTTGGAAGTGCTTCGTGGATGACATCCATACAGACGCACGACGCCCCGGATGCTCATCGGTCCCGACATCACAGACGCAGTGGCAGCCCGAACGCGGGGAAGAGATGCGGCTCGAAGGAGGTGATCTCCACGATCCGCTCGCCGCCGTCGCGGTCGCCGTGGCCGTCGTGGTCTCGGTCTCGGTCGTCGAAGCGGAGGACGTCCAGGACCTGGGCGCGGTAGATGCCGGTACCGGGCCTGCGGACGTAGTTCGCCGCCGCGAGCTGCCCGTTGGCGCGGGTGGGCAGGCTGCGCCAGTGGCCCAGGAACATCGGGGAGCGGGGATCGAGACTGACCCGCACGAAGTCGATGATCGCGTCCCGGCCGACGAACCAGAACGGGTTCGGCGGCATGGTGAGCGTGACGTCCTCGGTGAGCAGCGCGGCCATCGCGTCGAAGTCGAGGCGTCCCACGGCGGCCATGTACCGGTCGAGCACGGCTCGTTGGCCGTCGGTGGGCACGGTGATCCGCCAGTCGGCGCGCTGTCCGGGCAGGTGCTCGCGCAGAGTGGGCCGGGCCCGTTGCAGCGCGCTGTTGACCGAGGCCACGCTGGTGTCCAGCGCCTCGGCGGTCTCGGCTGCGGTCAGCCCGAGCGCGTCCCGCAGCACCAGCGCGGCCCGCTGGCGCGGCGGCAGATGCTGGATCGCGGCGAGCAGGACCAGTTCCAGGGTCTCGCGGGACACGGCGGCGGACTCCGGCGACTCGTCGTCGACGAGCATCTCGTCCACGGGCATCTCGTCGTCGGGATAGGGCTGCAGCCAGGTGATACGGGTGGGCGGTTCCCCGTTTCCGTGGTTCATCCCGGGCACCGGCTCGTAGCGCTGCGGACGGCGCGCGGTCCGCCGTAGAAGGTCCAGGCAGGCGTTGGTGGCGATCCGGTACAGCCAGGTCCGGGCGCTCGCCCGCCCCTGGAACCCGTCCCGCGCCCGCCAGGCCCGCAGGAACGTCTCCTGCACCAGGTCCTCGGCCTCGTCGTAGGACCCGGTCATGCGGTAGCAGTGCACGTGGATCTCGCGGCGGTACTGCTCGGTGAGGGCGGCGAAGTCAGTTTCGGTGAGTTGCGTAACGGGGGCGGGAGTTACGGAATCCGTCGAGGGTCGGGTGTCCAGGGCCGTGTCCCGTGCCGTACGGGCCACGCGCCGCAACCGCGCGACGGCCGCGGCGAGTTGGCTGACGTGTGCGTACAGGGCCTGGGGAGGCTGCGGGGCCAGGCGCCCCGCCTGCCGTCCGATGTCGTCGATCAACTCCTGCACGCCGAAACCCGCCGTCCCGCCCTGCCGTTCCCGGTAGGCCTTCTGCCGGCAGGCGGCGGAGCAGTAGACGGAGCTGCGGCCCGTGCGTCCGGCCCGGTCGGTGAGCGGTTTCCCGCACACCGGACAGGGGTCTGCGTCCACGAGCGCCTCCTGGGAGTTGCGTAACGCGGGGTCGGAGTGACGTTACAACAGCGCCTCCGGCACCCGGGCGGGGCGCGCCTCTACCGTCGCAGCGCCGGGCCGGTGAGACCCGGGGAATCCTTGCGACGGTTCCCTCCGGCAGCGATCGGCTCCCGGACGGGTGGCCGTACCCCCAACTGACCCGCGACGGTCGCCCCGAACGCCACCGCCATGCCGGCCAGCTGCACCGGGGTCAGCGACTGCCCGAGTGCCGCCCAACCGACGACCGCGGCGGTCAGCGGGGACAGCGGTCCGAGGAAGGTGACCTGGGTGGCGGTGAGGCGGCCGGACCTGCGCCGCGTGCGGAACGGTCCATGACCGGGACCACAATGCCGCGATCAATGTCAAGACGGCCGCCGGACTGGCGGTATCAGCCTGCGGAGCGCCGGTAGGACCAGAACCTGTTCTGGCAGAGCACGAAGAAACAGGAAGCCACGGATTCCCGACCCAACCCCGTGCCGCGTAGCGGCACAGGTTTCGGCGGAGAAGGCCAGAATCCCCGGGCTTCAGCCCGAGGAGCAAGTCAATACGGCAACAAGGAGGGCCTGTTCGTGGCGGCGGTCTCCGTCGACCTGAGGCTGCCGGAGCCCGGCTCACAGGCCCGGGACGACATCGGCCGGGCGCTCGTGTCGCACTTCCTCGACATGTGGGAGGAGAACGAGGTGCTCACCGCGCTCCTGCGGGTCGGCGCGACCAACCAGGCGGGGGCCGAGCGCATGCAGGGCATCTTCCGGGAACAGGTGATGCCGGTCACCCTGCGGGTGTGCCCGGATCCGGAACAGGCCCCGGCGCGGGCCGCGCCGGCCGCCACGCAGTTGCTGGGGCTGGCGCTGACCCGTTACGTGCTGCGTTTCCCTCCGACCGTGGCACTGGCCCGCGAGGAGATCGTGGCGTGGCTGGCACCGACACTCCAGCGCTACCTGACGTCCCCGAGCCCCTGACCGGGCGAGCCGCCGGAGCCCCCGGCCCGCCCGCACCGGGACATGCCGAAGGCGCCGACCCTGCCCCCCGTACGGCTGTTGCGCGTACGTGAGGCAGGGGCGGCGCCCCGGCGAAGTGCGGTCGGGCGGTGAGGCCCGGTCAGGCGGTCAGGCCTTCGAGGTGGCCTTGGACTTGCTGTTGGGGGCGAGCACGCGGTGCTCCGCCTTGGACTTGTCCAGAACCATCACCAGGCCGGCGATGACCCCGAACAGCACGAGCGGGGCCACGACGAAGAGGCCCAGCGTGTCGATGACGCTCAGACCCGAACCGGGGCCGTCGCCGTCGTCGCGGGTCAGCGCCGAGGCGGGGACCGACATGAGCAGCATCATCAGCGTCGTACCGGCAGCCAGGGCGCCGGCGCGCAGGGCGTTCTTCTTGTCCACGGAGCCAAAGTATCCAACGTCGGTTCGGGGCGCGCGGCCGGGGTGCCGTATGAGGTGCGGGTGGGTCGTCGCCCGCCCGCACCGGCGGGAGCCGCCCCAGCGGCCGGCGGCGGAGGCGAACAGGCCCGCCCCTACGGCGACCGCAGGACCTCCACCAGCGCGTGCAGGCGGGCCGAGGCCGCCAGGTCCTCCAGCGTCATCACCCGCCCCTCCCCGTCGGCGATCGGCAGTCGCCAGTTCGGATACTGGTCCCAGGTCCCCGGAAGGTTCTGCGGCCTGCGGTCGCCCACCGTGTCCGGGAGCCAGATGCCCACCATCCGGGCCGGAGTGCGCTGCAGGAACCGGTGGACGGCCTGGATCTGGGCCTCCTCCGAGGAGGCGTCGGCGCCGCCGCCCGTGCCGTGCAGAAGGCCGAGGCGGGCCAGCAGGTCCAGCCACTCCCCCGCGTCCGCCGCCGCCTCCGCGCGTTCCTCGTCCAGCGGCCGGGTCAACAGGCCCAGGCCGTCGCGGAGTTCGACGTGCTCCCCGGTGAGACGGGATGCCGTGGGCGGGAGGTCGTGGGTGGTCGCCGTGGCCAGGCAGTCCGCGCGCCAGCGTTCGGGGGGCAGGGGGCGGCCGTCGCCCTCCCAGTCCCGTTCGAACCACAGCACCGAGGTCCCGAGCACTCCGCGCTCGCGCAGCACCTCACGGACCCCGGGTTCGACGGTGCCGAGGTCCTCGCCGATCACCACCGCCCCGGCCCGCGACGCCTCCAGGACGAGCACGGCGAGCATGGCCTCGGCGTCGTAGCGGACGTAGGTGCCCTCCGTGGGCGGGTGTCCCTGTGGGACCCACCAGAGCCGGAACAGGCCCATGACGTGGTCGATGCGGAGCGCGCCGGCATAGCGGAAGAGGGCCCTCAGCAGCTGCCGGTACGGCTCGTACCCCGACTCCGCCAGCCGGTCGGGGCGCCAGGGCGGCAGCCCCCAGTCCTGGCCGCGCGCGTTGAAGGCGTCCGGCGGTGCGCCCACGGACATGCCCGGCGCGAAGTACGCCTGCTGCGCCCACGCGTCCGCGCCCCCGGGGTGCACGCCGACCGCGAGGTCGTGGACGACGCCCACCGCCATCCCCGCCTCACGGGCGGCGCGCTGGGCCGCGGTGAGCTGGCTCTCGGTGAGCCAGGCGAGGCGGCAGTGGAAGTCGACGCGGTCCAGCAACTCGGCGCGGGCGCGGGCCGTTTCGGCGGAGCGGGGGTCACGCAGGCCGGCGGGCCAGCGGCTCGGGTCCGAGCCGTGCAGCTCCGCCAGCGCGCACCAGGTCGCGTGGTCCTCCAGCGCTTCGCCGCCCTCGGCGAGGTAGTCGGCGTAGGCGGCGCGGCGGCCGGGGCCGAGCGGGACCTCGCGGAGGAGTTCCAGCGCCTCCCGCTTCAGTTCCCAGACCGCGTCCCGGTCGATCAACGCGCCTTTGTGCAGCACCGATTCGCGCAGCCGCTCGGCCCGCTCGCTCAAGGTCCGCAGCCTGTCGGCGTCGGTGACCTGGGTGTACTCGGGGATGTCCTCGATCCGCAGGTGCACCGGGTCGGGGAAGCGGCGTGAGGAGGGCCGGTAGGGGGACGGGTCGGTGGGGGCGCCGGGGACGGCCGCGTGCAGCGGGTTGACCTGGACGAATCCCGCGCCGAGGGCACGGCCGGCCCAGGAGGTCAGTTCGGCGAGGTCGCCGAGGTCGCCCATGCCCCAGGACCGGTGCGAGAGCAGGGAGTAGAGCTGGACGAGGAGTCCGTACGACCTCTCGGGCGGGGCGGGCAGCCGCGGCGGGGCCACGATCAGGTGGGCGTCGTCGATGCGGCCGTCGGGGGCGGTGACGGTCAACCGGTGGACGCCGGGCGGGAGGTGGTCGGCCGTGGCGCGGGTCTCGCCCTGTTCCGTCTCGATGCGCAGCCGGGTGCCCTCCGGCAGGGTGGCGGCGAACGCGGGCGGGCTGCCGCTCCAGCACACCACCGTGGGCGGCAGCAGGCGTTCGCTCAGCTCACGTTCGCGGGCCGCGAGCGCGGCGGCCGGGTCGGCCGCGTCGACGCCCAGTGCGGCAAGGGCCAGCGTGACGGCGGTGGCCGAGGCGGCGACCGTACGGTCCGGGGCGGGCTGGTAGGAGGTCGCGACGCCGTACGACTCGGCGAGCCGGGACAGCTCCGGTCCGGGGGGCACCGCCATCTAGGGCTCCAGGTGGGCGTCGGACTCGCTGATCAGGTGCGCGGCGTCGGCGAGCGGCGGTTCGCTGGTGAGGGGTTCGGCGTCGGGCAGGGGCGGTTCGCTGGTGAGCGGTATCTCGGTGCAGGCGCCCTCGGCACTGAAGACACAGAAGTGTTCAGCGGGCGCCTCGGGTTTGGACAGGGCCGAGAGCAGAAGGTGTGCCGATGCGGCCACGGGGGCCTCCTTGTCGAGTACGACGACGGGGGTTACCGCAGCCCTACCCAGCGGACGCGGCGGCAGACGTACAGGAGGGGAGAACGTGCTCTTCGTCATGTTCCGTGTCTCCGCCCTCTCCGTCCACCGGCCGCCCCCGCTCCCCGCTCCCCGTCCACGGGTCGCCTTCCGATCGTCCGTCGATCGCCCGTTGATCACTATTCACTCAGTACATGTACATGGTGCATACTGAGGGCCATGAGCACCCGCCACATTCTGCTGGGGCTGCTCGCCGGGGGACCCAGCCACGGCTATGACCTCAAGCGACGCCACGACGACCGTTTCCCGCAGGCCCGGCCGCTGGCCTACGGGCAGGTCTACACGACCCTGCAACGCCTGGTGCGGGACGGCCTCGCCGAGGTCGACGGCACCGACTCCGACGGCGGCCCCGAACGCACCAGGTACCGCTCGACCGACGAGGGGGCGCGTGAACTGGCCGAGTGGGCCGGGCAGACCGCGCCGCCCGCGCCGTTCGTGACGAACGAGATCTTCGCCAAGGTCGTCGTCTCGATCCTGGCCGGCGGCGACCCGGACGCCTACCTCCGGGCCCAGCGCGCCGCCCACATGGCACGGATGCGGGAACTCACGGCGGTCAAGGCCGCCAGGGGTGCCGACCTCGCGACCGTGCTCTCGGCGGACTACGCCCTCAACCACCTCGACGCCGACCTCCGCTGGATGACGACCACCGCGGACCGGCTCACGACTCTGACCGCGGAGGTCGACCCGGCATGACCGACAAGGGGGACAACACGGTGCACCTTCTGGAGGGGCGCGGTCTCGTCAAGGCGTACGGCAGGACGGAGGCCCTGCGCGGCGCCGCGGTCACGCTGGACGCCGGCGAGATCGTCGCCGTCACCGGTGCCAGCGGCAGCGGGAAGTCGACGCTGCTGCACTGCCTGGCCGGGATCGTCCGTCCGGACGCCGGGTCGGTGTCCTACGGCGGTGAGCGCCTCGACGGGCTCTCCGAGAAGCGGCGGAGCGAGCTGCGCCGTACGGAGTTCGGTGTGGTCTTCCAGTTCGGGCAGCTCATCCCCGAGCTGACCGCGCTCGACAACGTGGCGCTGCCGCTGCTGCTGGCGGGGGCCTCCCGGACGGACTCCCACTCCCGGGCCGGAGAGTGGCTGGAGCGGTTCGGGGTGCGCGGTCAGTCCGGGCTGCGGCCCGGCGAGATGAGCGGCGGGCAGGCCCAGCGGACCGCGCTGGCCCGGGCCCTGATCACCGGCCCGAAGATCGTCTTCGCGGACGAGCCGACCGGCGCGCTGGACGCCCTGGCGAGCGAGCAGGTCATGACGGCCCTGGTCCACACGGCCCGCGAGTCGGGCACGGCGGTCCTCCTGATCACCCACGACGCCCAGGTGGCGGCGTACGCGGACCGCGAGGTGCGGATGGCCGACGGGGCCGCGGTCGCGGTGGGGGTGACGGCGTGACGACCGACATGCGCCCGGGGGCTGATCTCCGGATGGCCTGGCTGCTGACCAGCGGTTCCGACCGGCGGGAGTGGTGGCGGATCGGGCTCACGGCGGTCGGGGCGGCGCTCGCGACCGGCCTCGGGCTGGCGGCCGTCGCGCTGAACTCGCTCGACGGGTACTACTCGGTGCCCTTCGGGTCCGGGCTGCTGAACTCCTCGAGCGACCGCCGCAACGTCGGCCTGGTGCTGGTGATGCTGCTGGTGCCGGTGCTCGGGTTCCTCGGGCAGTGCGCGCGTGTCGGCGCGGTGCACCGGGACCGGCGGCTGGCCGCGCTGCGGCTCGCGGGGGCCGGTCCGTGGCAGGTGCGGCGGATCGCGGCACTGGAGTCGGGGCCGGCCTGTCTGGCGGGTTCGGTGGCGGCCACGGCCGTCCTGGTGCCGGTGCTGCTGCACCTGTGGGAGCGGCCCGACGCCGTCGCCTGGGCCGATATCGCCCTGGTCACCGCGGCCGTCCCGCTGCTGGGCGCGGCCGTGAGCACGCTGTCGCTGCGGCGGGTGGTGGCCTCGCCGCTGGGCTGGGTACGGCGGGTGCGGCCCGTGTGGGGGCCGGGCCGCGTACCGCGCGTGGCGGTCTGCCTGCTCGGGGCCACGGCGCTGTTCGTCGGTCTGTCCTCGTTCTTCGGCGGGCCCGTCGAGGTCGCCTTCGGCCCGCCGACGGTGTTCGCCGTCGTCCTGGTCGTCGGAGCCGCGACCGTGTCACTGGCCGGTACGGCGGCCCGGCGGCTGGGCGAGGCCCTGGCCGCCCGCGCCCAGAGCCCGGCGCTGCTCATCGCGGCGGAACGCCTGCGGGACGATCCGTGGGCGGCGGCCCGTACGCATGCCTCGGTGCTGCTGGTGACGGTCGTGGGCGCCGGTTTCGTGGGGGTGCGCAAGGCGCTGCTCGACACCCTGCACACCATGCGCAGCGAGGGAACGCTGGGCACGCGCATGAGCTACTACACGACCGGCATCGACCTGACGGCCGCCGCGATCCTCGTCGCCCTCGCACTGGTCCTGTCGGCCCTCGCCGTCGGCGCCGCCGAGTCCCTCGCCACCCGGCGCCGGGGCCTGGCCGCGCAGGTGGCCGCCGGAGTGCCGTTCGGGGTGCTGGCCCGGGCGCTGCTCCTGGAGACCGCGCTGCCACTGGCACCGGCGGTGCTGCTGGCGGGCGTCGGCGGCACGGGGATCAGCGTCTGGTACGCCGCGCTGACCTCACGGGACACGGCGACGGGGTTCCCGTACGCCGCCCTGCTGGTCCCCCTCGCGGTGTACGCCGCCTGTCTGCTGGCCGCCGCGACCTCGCTGCCCCTGCTGCGCCGCTCGGTGCGTCCGGCGGAGCTGCGCTACACGTGAGCAGGCCCGCCTGAGCGTCCGGCCCCGGAGGTACGGGGGGCTTCCGGGGCCGGACACACGCCGCCGTACGCGGCAACGCAATGGCCCGGATCGACGTCAGGCTGAAATGCCGTCGATCCGGGCCACGGCGTCCTCCGCGCCGTACGGCTGCAGGTACGGCATCCAGCGCGGGTCCCTGTGCCCGGTGCCGATGATGCGCCAGGCCAGACCGGTGGGCGGAGCGGGTTTGTGGCGCAGCCGCCAGCCGATCTCGAACAGGTGGCGGTCGGCCTTGACGTGGTTGCAGCGGCGGCACGACGCCACGACGTTGTCCCAGACGTGCTTGCCCCCGCGGCTGCGCGGAATGACATGGTCGACGCTGGTTGCGACGCCACCGCAGTACATGCACCGGCCCCCGTCGCGGGCGAAGAGCGCCCTGCGGGTGAGCGGAACGGGCCCACGATAGGGAACCCGGACGAATCGCTTCAGCCGGACCACGCTGGGTGCGGGGACTGTGACGGTCGCGCTGTGCATGAAGGCGCCGGATTCCTCAAGGGAGACCGCTTTGTTCTCCAGGACGAGGACGAGCGCGCGGCGGAGCGGTACGACGCCGAGGGGCTCGTACGACGCGTTGAGTACCAGGACATGCGGCACGGATGCCTCCTTGGGCGTCGGCGGCGCGTGGCTCGCGCCGGGACGATCTGAGGTCAGTCTCCCCTCTCAGCCGGGAGAAACGCCACCATCTCCCGGTAACGGGCTGGGAGTGTTTTCGACCACACATACCTGCATTCCCAGGTGAGGAGCGTCTCTCCCCTGAACATTGCAACGATCCCCACACGATGCACCGTTAGTGTGGTGTGCCTGTCCTGCCGGTGACCTTTTCGTGACCTTGACCGCCCGACCGGAGGACAGAGCAGCACCTGGAGGTACCTGCCGTGTCCTTGTCCGCCGTCCTACTGGCCGTGAGCCCGTCGCCGTCACCGTCCCCCTCGGACACGTCGACGCCGGTCGTGCCGAGTCTCCAGGACGCCCAGGAGAGCGCGACGAACGCCGCCGGCTGGGTCGAGCAGAACTGGTCGACCTGGCTGGCGATCGGTCTCAGGGTCCTGCTGATCCTGGTGATCGCCGGGGTGCTGAGAATGTTCGTGCGGCGGGCCATCACCAAGCTGATCGACCGGATGAACCGCACCGCCCAGGCGGTCGACGGCACCGCGATCGGCGGTCTGCTCGTCAACACCGAGCGGCGCCGCCAGCGCTCGCAGGCCATCGGTTCGGTGCTGCGTTCGGTGGCGAGCTTCATCATCATGGGCACGGCCGCCCTGATGGTCCTGGGCGCCTTCGAGATCAACCTGGCCCCGCTGCTGGCGTCGGCCGGTGTCGCGGGTGTGGCGATCGGTTTCGGTGCCCGCAACCTCGTCACGGACTTCCTGTCCGGCGTCTTCATGATCCTTGAGGACCAGTACGGCGTCGGTGACACCATCGACGCGGGCGTGGCCTCAGGCGAGGTCATCGAGGTGGGCCTGCGGGTGACCAAGCTGCGCGGCGCCCAGGGCGAGATCTGGTACGTCCGCAACGGCGAGGTCAAGCGCATCGGCAACCTCTCCCAGGGCTGGGCGACGGCCGGCGTGGACGTGACCGTGCGGGCCTCCGAGAGCCTCGACGAGGTGAAGCGGGTGCTGGCCGAGGTCGCCGAGAAGATGAGCAAGGAGGAGCCCTGGAACGAGCTCCTCTGGGGTCCGATCGAGGTCCTCGGCCTGGACAGCGTCCTGCTGGACTCCATGGTCGTGCACGTGTCCGCCAAGACGATGCCCGGCAAGGCCCTCACGGTCGAGCGCGAGCTGCGCTGGCGCATCAAGCACGCCTTCGACGTGGCGGACATCCGGATCGTCGGCGGGGCGACCGTCCCCGCGGACGAGGAGGGCACCGACCCGGCCGAGGCGGTCGCGGCTCCCTCGGTCTTCTCCAACTCCGAGTCCGCGCAGTCCGCGGCGGCCACCCCGATCGCTCCGGCTCCGCGATCTTCGGCGCGGTAGCCGCCCGCGAGGGGCTCCGGTCCCGGCCGCATTCTCACCGCCTTCACACGAAGCACGCATCCCGTCCACGGACGTGATCATCTAGGGTCACCCACACAGCGGGCCCTTGTTCTGGAGCGCAATGCCCAGGGGCCCGTTTCGAATGTGGGGAAACACATGAGGAAGCTCGCCATAGGCGCCGCAGCGTCCGGCGCCCTGGCCCTGACCGGTCTGGTCGCGCCCGCCGCCTCTGCGGCCGACACACCGGACCTGGTCTTCTCCGGCGTCACCGTCAACGGCGGCAAGGCGATCGTCGCCGGCACCACCGCCGCCGTGAAGGTGCCGGTGACCTACACGCTGACCCACCCGGCCGACGTGACGATCGACTACAAGACCGACATCGCGGGCGTCCTGCTCTACCGGGGCACGCTCAAGTCCATGGACAACGAGGTCG
This sequence comes from Streptomyces sp. NPDC031225, assembly GCF_055570355.1. Classification (NCBI taxonomy): domain Bacteria; kingdom Bacillati; phylum Actinomycetota; class Actinomycetes; order Kitasatosporales; family Streptomycetaceae; genus Streptomyces; species Streptomyces sp. NPDC031225. Next base: position 231,486 of record NZ_JBVIHJ010000009.1, read on the forward strand.
AGCCCGAGACCGTGCCGACCTGCACCACGACCGCGACGACGGACACCACCGTCACCGCGTCGTGCAAGGAGACGCTGGTGATCGACCCCGAGGACTCGTTCTACGAGGCCTCGGACGCCACCACCTGGAAGGCGGGCGGCTTCTACAGCCAGATCGACCAGGACGACGACGGCTCCGACGGCCACATCCACTTCGGCTACAGCTTCGACGTCTGGGGCCCGCTCGGCAGCACCCCGGTCAAGCGCGCCGCCAAGGTCACCGCCGACGCGTCGCCCGAACCGGTGAAGAAGGGCAAGACCATCACGGTCACCGGCACGCTGAGCCGGGCCGACTGGGCGAAGAGCAAGTACACCGGGTACGCCTCCCAGAAGGCCACCCTCCAGTTCCGCGCCAAGGGCGCGACCACCTACAGCACGGTCAAGACGGTGACGTCCGGCACCGGTGGCGCGCTCAGGACGACGACCACGGCGTCCAAGGACGGCTACTACCGCTACGTCTTCGCGGGCACCTCCACGACCGGCGCCGCGACGGCCGCCGGGGACTACGTCGACGTTCGCTAGCCCCGCCCGAACCACCCTCACCGCCCCCGCAGGTAACGACTCCGTTTCCTGTAGGGGCGGTTTGTTCTTCCCCTCTTGACTCCCTGGTGGTCCAGACCTATGTTCCGTTCATCTGGTAGGAAACCTTCCTAACAGTTCTGTTTCTCTAGAGTCGTCTTTTCCCTGTAGTCACGGAGAGGGGCACCATGGCAGGCACACCACGCACGCTCCGCGCCATGAACGACCGTGCCGCGCTCGACCTCCTGCTGGAGCACGGTCCCCTCTCCCGTACCCGGATCGGCAAGCTCACAGGCCTCTCCAAGCCGACCGCCTCCCAGCTCCTGGCCCGCCTGGAGGCGTCGGGGCTCGTCCTCGCCACCGGCACCACCGAGGGCAGGCCGGGCCCCAACGCCCAGCTGTACGAGGTCGACCCGGCCGCCGCGTACGCCGCCGGGCTCGACGTCACTCCCGAGCGGATCCTCGCCGCGGTCGCCGACATCACCGGCCGCACCGTGGGCTCGTACGAACTCCCGACCCCGGGACGGCGGCCCACCCAGCCCGTCGTCCAGCAGGTCACCGACGCCCTGGACGGCGCGGTGAAGGCGGCAGGCCTCGCCCGCGGCGACGTCCACCGGCTCGTCATCGGCACCCCCGGCGCCTTCGACCCCAACACCGGCCGACTGCGCTACGCATCGCACCTTCCCGGCTGGCACACCCCGGCCCTCCTCGACGAACTCGCCGCCGCGCTGCCGATGCCGGTGGAGTACGAGAACGACGTCAACCTCGTCGCCGTGGCCGAACAGCGGCTGGGCGCGGCCCGCGGCCACGAGGACTTCGTGCTGCTGTGGAACGAGGGCGGCCTCGGTGCCGCCCTGGTCCTCGGCGGCCGGCTGCACCGCGGCTGGACCGGCGGTGCAGGAGAGGTGGGTTTCCTGCCGGTTCCCGGAGCACCTCTGGTGCGGCAGGTGACGAAAGCCAACAGTGGCGGCTATCAGGAGCTGGCCGGCTCCCAGGCCATCCCTCAACTCGCCCGCGAGCTCGGCATGACGGACATCCCCCCGGGGCCGTACGCCGAATCCGCCGCCGCCCTCGTCGAGCGTGCCGCCACCGAGGACACCGTCCTGGGCCGGCTGCTCCTGGAGACCTACGCCACGCGGCTGGCCACCGGTCTCGCGTCCCTCGTCTCGGTCCTCGACCCCGAACTCGTCGTCCTCAGCGGTGCCTCACTGACCGCCGGCGGCGACACCCTGCGCACCCTCGTCCAGGACGAGCTGGAGGAACTGGCAGCCTCCCGGCCCCGACTGGTCGTCGGCGACGTCCGTGAACACCCCGTGCTGCGCGGCGCGCTGGAGAGCGCGCTGGCGGCCACCCGCGACGAGGTCTTCGACACCTCGCGCTGAGCCACCCCCGACCTCACTGTCCCTTCCCGTCCCCTGGGAGACCCCGTCATGCGCACAGCCATACCCTCAGCCGCCCGAAAAGCGGCCTTTGCCCTGACCGTGTCCGCGGTGCTCGCCACCACCGCCTGTACCGGCCAGTCCTCCTCCGGCTCCGACGACGACGCCTCCAAGGAGACGACCATCAACTTCTGGCACGCCTGGAGCGCGGACTCCGAGGTGGCCGGAGTGAAGGCGCTGGTCGCCGGTTTCGAGAAGGCGCACCCCAACATCCACGTCAACGTCGTCGGCAACATGACCGACGACAAGATCAACCAGGCGCTGCGCACCGGCGGCGACAAGGCCCCGGACGTCATCTCGTCGTTCACCACGAACAACGTGGGCAAGTTCTGCTCCTCGGGCGCGCTGGCCGACCTGAACCCGTTCTTCAAGAAGTCGGGGATCGACCCGGACAAGACGTTCCCGGCCGCGATGAACCAGTACACGCAGTTCGACGGCGACCGCTGTGCCGCGCCGCTGCTGGGCGACGCGTACGGGCTCTACTACAACAAGACGGCGTTCGGGAAGGCGGGCATCACCGCACCGCCCAAGACGTGGTCCGAGTTCGAGGCCGACGCCAAGAAGCTGACGATCGCCCAGGGCGACTCTTACAAGCAGCTCGGATTCATGCCGGACTACCACGGCTGGGAGACCACGACCGAGCACTACATGGGCCAGTTCTCGCCCACCTACTTCGACAAGTCGGGCAAGTCCACGGTCGCCACCGACCCGGCCGTCTCCGCCGCCTTCACCCTCCAGAAGAAGCTCGTCGACGAACTCGGCGGCTTCAAGAAGCTGGAGAAGTACCGTGCGGGGCTCGGCGACGAGTGGGGCCCCAAGCACCCCTTCCAGACCGGTCAGGTCGCCATGCAACTGGACGGTGAGTGGCGGCTCGGCATGGCCGTGGACGCCAAGCCCGGCTTCGACATCGGCGTCGCCCCGCTGCCCGTCCCCGACGACCAGGCGGACCAGTACGGCAAGGGCTACATCACCGGCACCATCGCCGGCATCGCCGCCAACAGCACCAAGCAGAACGCGGCCTGGGAGTTCCTGAAGTACATCACCACGGACACGGACGCGGTGGTCGGCTTCTCCAACGCCATCCACAACGTGCCCTCGACCCTCGCGGCCCTGAAGTCCCCGAAGCTGAAGTACGACCCGCGATTCAAGACCTTCCTCGACATCGCCGCGAACCCGAACTCGACGACCGCCCCGTCCTCGATCAACGGCGGCGTCTACCTCGTCACCATCCAGGACCTCGGCTACGCCTACGAGAGCGGCAAGGTCACCGACCTCAAGAAGGGCCTCGCCGACGCGGCCAAGCAGATCGACACGGACATCGCGCAGGCGAAGTAGCGATGAGCACCGTCACCCTGGCATCGAAGCGCCGCCGGTCGGCGCTTCGGAACCTCGCCTTCATGTCGCCCTGGTTGATCGGCTTCGCGGTGTTCTTCGCGTACCCGCTGATCTCGACGGTCTACTTCTCGTTCATGCACTACGACGGCTTCAAGCCGCCGACCTGGAGCGGGACGAAGAACTGGACCTACGTCTTCGAGCACTACCCCTTCTTCTGGCCCGCCCTGCGCAACACCCTGTGGCTCGTCGTGATCATGGTCAGTCTCCGGGTCGTCTTCGGTCTCGGCATCGGCCTGCTGATCACGAAGATCAAGACCGGTACGGGGGTCTTCCGGACCCTCTTCTACCTGCCCTACCTGGCCCCGCCCGTGGCCGCCACCATGGCCTTCGCGTTTCTGCTCAACCCCGGTACGGGACCCGTCAACTCGATCCTGGAGAAGGTCGGCATCCCGGCGCCGGGCTGGTTCAACGACCCCACCTGGTCGAAGCCGGCCCTCACCCTGCTCGCCCTGTGGGGCATCGGCGACCTGATGGTCATCTTCATGGCCGCGCTGCTCGACGTCCCGCAGGACCAGTACGAGGCGGCGGAGCTGGACGGGGCGTCGGCGTGGCAGCGGTTCCGGTACGTAACCCTTCCCAACATCTCGCCGATCGTGATGTTCGCCGTCGTCACCGGCGTGATCCAGACGATGCAGTACTACACACAGCCGTTGATCGCCGGGAAGGTCGCCTCCGGGGTGATCCAGGGCGCGGGTACGCAGTTCGAGCCCGGCTACCCGGACAAGTCCACGCTGACCCTCCCCCAGCTCGTCTACAACCTCGGCTTCCAGCGCTTCGACTACGGCTCCGCGTGTGTCGTCGCCCTCGTCCTCTTCGCCCTGTCGATGGTGTTCACCGCGTTCCTGATGCGGCGCCGGGGCGGTCTCATCCAGGCAGGTGACTGACCATGACCCACGTACTGGAACGGCCGGTGGAGTTGAAGACCCCGGCCTCGCCCGCCGAACGCACCGCCCGCCGCAAGGCGCTGCTGGAGTGGGTCGCGATCCACTCCCTCGGCCTCGCCGCCGCCCTCTTCTTCACGCTGCCCTTCGTGTTCGTGTTCCTGACCTCGCTGATGAGCGACTCCCAGGCCCTGAGCCGGGACCTGATCCCGCACACCTGGGAGTGGGGCAACTACCGGCGGGTCTTCGACACCCCGGGCTTTTTGACCTGGTGGCGCAACACGCTGGTCTACGCGGGACTGGGAACAGTCCTTACCGTCGTGTCGTCGGTCCCGGTCGCCTACGCGCTCGCCAAGTTCCGCTTCCGGGGCCGCAATCTCTCCCTGATGCTGGTGATCTCGATGATGATGCTGCCGCCGCAGGTCGTCATCATCCCGATGTACCTGTTCTGGTCCAAGCAGCTCGACCTGTCGGGCACGCTGTGGCCACTGATCATCCCGATGGCGTTCGGGGACGCGTTCTCGATCTTCCTGCTCAGGCAGTTCCTGATGACGATCCCGAACGAGTACGTGGACGCTGCGAAGGTCGACGGCTGCGGCGACCTGCGCACCCTGCTGAAGGTCGTCGTCCCCATGGCCAAGCCGGGCATCGCGGCCGTGGCCCTCTTCCAGTTCTTCTACGCCTGGAACGACTACTTCGGCCCGCAGATCTACGCCTCGGAGAACCAGAACGCCTGGACGCTCAGTTACGGCCTGGAGTCCTTCAAGGGCATGCACCACACCGACTGGAACCTCACCATGGCCGCGACCGTGCTGGTCATGGCCCCCGTGATCCTCGTGTTCTTCTTCGCGCAGAAAGCGTTCGTCGAGGGCGTCACGCTGACCGGAGTGAAGGGTTAACCACGTATGCGGTATCTCCCCGGGGGACAACCCCCGGACCCCCGGCCGATGATCACCGCTCCCCACGCCCGGAAGCGAGGCAACCTTCAGTGAAACTCACCGTGGTCGGCGGAGGCTCGACCTACACCCCCGAACTCATCGACGGCTTCGCCCGGCTGCGGGACACCCTGCCCGTCGAGGAACTCGTCCTCGTCGATCCGGCCGCCGAACGCCTGGAGCTGGTCGGCGGCCTGGCCCGGCGGATCTTCGCCAAGCAGGGCCACCCCGGCCGGATCACCACCACCCACGACCTGGACGCGGGTGTGGACGGCGCCGACGCGGTGCTCCTGCAGCTGCGCGTCGGCGGCCAGGCGGCCCGCGAGCAGGACGAGACCTGGCCGCTGGAGTGCGGCTGCGTCGGCCAGGAGACTACCGGCGCGGGCGGCCTCGCCAAGGCGCTGCGCACCGTCCCGGTGGTCCTCGACATCGCCGAACGGGTCCGCCGCACCAACCCGGACGCCTGGATCATCGACTTCACCAACCCGGTCGGGATCGTCACCCGTGCCCTGCTGCAGGCGGGCCACAAGGCGGTCGGACTGTGCAACGTGGCGATCGGCTTCCAGCGCAAGTTCGCCGGGCTGCTCGGCGTCGCCCCCTCCGACGTCCATCTCGACCACGTGGGTCTCAACCACCTCACCTGGGAGACCGGCGCCCGGCTCGGCGGCCCCGAGGGCGAGGACGTGCTGCCCAAGCTGCTCACCGAGCACGGCGGGACGATCGCCGGCGACCTGCACCTGCCGCGTCCCCTCCTCGACCTGCTCGGCGTGGTCCCGTCGTACTACCTGCGCTACTTCTACGCGCACGACGAAGTCGTGCGGGAACTGCGCACCAAGCCGTCCCGGGCCGCCGAAGTGGCGGAGATGGAACGGCAGTTGCTGCAGATGTACGGCGACCCGGCCCTGGACGAGAAGCCGGGACTGCTCGCCAGGAGGGGCGGCGCCTACTACTCGGAGGCGGCGGTCGACCTGGCCGCCGGGCTGCTCGGCGGCGGCGGAAACCCGTACCAGGTCGTCAACACCCTCAACCGGGGCACGCTGCCCTTCCTGCCCGACGACGCGGTGATCGAGGTGCAGGCGGCGGTGGGTCCCAAGGGCCCGACCCCGCTGGCGGTACCGGCCGTGGACCCGCTGTTCGCGGGCCTGATGGCGCAGGTCACGGCATACGAGGACCTGGCGTTGACAGCCGCCCTGCGCGGGGGCCGCGACAGGGTGTTCAAGGCACTCCTCGCCCATCCCCTGATCGGCCAGTACGAGTACGCCGAGGGCCTCACCGACCGACTGATCGCACACAACCGGGAGCATCTCGCGTGGGCCTGACCGCATGCGTCCTCGCCGTCGACGCGGGCAACAGCAAGACGGACGTCGCGGTCGTGGCGGCCGACGGAAGCGTCCTCGCCACGGCCCGCGGCGGCGGGTTCCGGCCGCCGGTGGTGGGCGTCGAGACGGCGGTGGACACCGTCGCCGACGCGGTGGAGCGGGCCTTCGCCGCGGCCAGGGTGAGCTCGGTCGAGCATGTCTCGGCCTGTCTGGCCAACGCCGACTTCCCCTTCGAGGAGGAGCAGTTGGCGGCCGCGCTGGACACACGCGCGTGGGGCGCCGGCGTCGAGGTCCGCAACGACACCTTCGCCATCCTGCGCGCGGGCATCACCGAACCGCGCGGGGTCGCCGTGGTGTGCGGCGCGGGCATCAACTGCGTCGGCATGCGCCCCGACGGCCGTACCGCCCGCTTCCCCGCGCTCGGCCGGATCTCCGGCGACTGGGGCGGCGGCTGGGGGCTGGCCGAGGAGGCCCTGTGGCACGCCGCCCGCGCGGAGGACGGGCGGGGCGTCGGCACCGACCTCGCGCGTGTGCTGCCGCGCCACTTCGGCCTGCCGTCCATGTACGCCCTGATCGAGGCCCTGCATCTGGAGGACATCGCCCCCGCCCGCCGGCACGAGCTGACGCCGGTCCTGTTCGCCACGGCCGCCGCCGGCGATCCGGTGGCCCGCTCCCTCGTCGACCGCCTGGCCGACGAGGTGGTGTCCATGGCGACGGTGGCGCTGACCCGGCTCGACCTCCTCGACGAGGAGACCCCGGTCCTGCTCGGCGGCAGCGTCCTTGCGGCCCGGCACCCGCAACTGGACGACGGCATACGGGAACTCCTGGCCGGCCGCGCCCCCAAGGCCGTACCCCGGGTGGTGACCGCAAGGCCGGTCCTGGGTGCCGCACTGCTCGGGCTCGACCGGGCGGGGGCGTCCCCCCAGGTGCAGGCGCGGGTGCGGGCGTACTACGAGGCCTGAGCGAGCACCGCGTCGACCAGCGCGGAGACGGACGTGTCCGTCCCGACGTCGACGCGGGCCAGGTCCAGCCGGTCGACGGCCGCCACCATGAGTGACTGGTAACGCAGGCTCCGGGCCAGGAACTTGTCCATCAGCAGCCGCTCCTCCCGCGTCGCCTCGTCGTAGCGTCCGCCCGCACGGATCCGGGCGCGCAGGACCGTCTCGTCGGCGGTCAGCCACACCGCGGAGGCGTGCGGGGCGGCCAGGGTCGCGACCCGCTCCGGCCAGAGCGCGGACCCTTCGAGAACCAGGCCCGGTCCGGTGGCGTGCTCGCCGACCAGCTCCTCGATGCGGGGCCACAGCCGCTCGTAGTGGGCGAGGACCGAATCGATCAACTCGTCGACGCCGAGCGTCGCGTAGTGCTCGGCCACATGCGGCGGCACCTCCCGCTCCGGCGTGCGCCAGGGCCGTCCCGGATGTCTCGCGAGCAGATCCGTCGACCGGTGCTCGAAGCCGAGCCGGGCGGCGACCGCCGCGGCCGCCGTCGACTTGCCGGTGTGGGACGTTCCGCCGATCATCACGACACGTACTTCGCGCACGACGGCGACCCTACGCGCCCCCGGGGGAACCGAACCGATTCCCCCGGCGTATTCATGAGCGAGGGGTGGTGCGGGGGCGCGGCGGACCGTCGGGGGGCGATCCACCGCGATCCACTCCGGTCCGGTCCACTGCGATCCGATCAAGATCCAGCCAAGGCCGGTGCGGATGTCGGTCCCGGCAGCGATACTTGCGGCGACGGATGACCATGGGGGAGGTCAAACAGTGACACACCCGCCGAAGAGCAGTGCGGCGCCACCGGTTTCCGGGGTGCCCACGATGCCGGCCGTGCCACCGCAGCCGGGACCGCCGGCCACAGCCGCGCAGGCCCCCCCGCCCGCCCCGGTGCCGGACCCGGCACCCGCCCGTCGTACGGCCTTCGCCGAGGGCTTCGACCAGGTGCGCGCGGCCGCCACCACCGAACCGGGCCGGCTGCGCATCATCGGCGCGGCACTCGCCCTGCTCGTCGTCCTGTTCGGCGCGGTGACCGCCCTGCAGACCGACGACCGCGCCACCGCCGCGGACGACGTGCTCCACAAGAGCCAACCGCTCAGCAGCTCCGCCGCCGACATATACCTGTACCTGGCCGACGCCAACACCACGGCCTCCAGCGGCTTCCTCGCCGGCGGCCAGGAGACGGTCGGCTCCCGCGACCGGTACGAGAAGGACATCGACCGGGCCGCGGCCGGTCTGGTCAAGGCCGCCTCGAACTCCGACCCGGACTCCCCCGCGGCGAAGACCGTGGCCGAGCTCAACATCCTGCTGCCGGAGTACAAGGGCCTGGTGGAGCAGGCCCGTGCGTACAACCGCCAGGGCTTCCCGGTCGGCGGCGCCTATCTGCGGTACGCCAACGAGAAGATGCAGAAGGAGATGCTCCCGAAGGCGGAGGATCTCTACACGAGCGAGAACCAGCGGCTGCGCGACGACTACGCCGACGCCACGCCCTACCCGTGGGCCGCGATCGGCCTCGGTGTCCTGGCGCTCGCCGGTCTCGCCTGGGCCCAGCACCGCAACTACCGGCGCACCAACCGGGTCCTCAACCACGGCCTGGTCGCGGCCACCGCGACGGCCACCGTGGTGCTGCTGTGGCTGGTCGTCGGCCACACCGTCGCGCGCGCCGGCCTCAACGACTCCTACGACCACGGGGTGCGCTCGCTCAACGTGCTGCACGACGCCCGGATCGCCTCCCTGAAGGCGCGCGGCAACGAGAACCTCACCCTGGTGGGCCGCGGCGCCGAGACGGTCACGGTCACGGACAAGCAGGGCGAGAAGATCACGTACGACGCCTACGACTACGCCTTCGACAAGGACATGGACACCCTCGGCAAGGGCCTGGCCCAGGCGTCGAAGCTCGCCGACGACAGCAGCGGCAAGAAGCCGGTGACCGCGGCCGAGGGCAACATGAAGGTGTGGAAGGAGCGCCACACCGCGGCCCGCGAGCAGGACGACATCGGCAACTACGAAGAGGCCCTGCAACGGGTCATCGGCGGCAAGGGTGCGACCGGCGAGTGCTTCGACAGCGTCGACACCAACCTCGCCGACGCGCTGACCCATGAGGAGGCCGAGTTCCAGCGGTCGGCCGACGACGGTCTGGGCGCGATGACGGGACTGTCGGCGGGTGCCGCCGTACTGGCCGTGCTGGGCGCGGCCGGAGCGGTGCTGGGCATCGGGCGCAGGCTGTCGGAGTACCGGTGAGAGGGGGAGTGACGATGTCGGTACGAGCACGGGTGCGGGCCGGTCTCAGGGGCTGGGGCGGTGTGGGTGCGATGGCGGCCGTCTGCGCCCTGGTGCTCGCCGTCGCACTGCTGCTGCCGCTGAACCAGGGCGACGGCAGCACGGGCACCGGCGGTCCGGGCGCAACCCGCGCCGAGCAGGCCGCGGACGAGGGTCCGTGCGCGAACCCGGCGATCAAGGCGGCCCCGGAGAAGCAGACGCTGTCCCCGTCGAGCGCGGACGGCCCGACCATAGAGAAGATCAAGGCCCGCACGGGCGAGAGGCGCAAGCTGGTCGTCGGTGTCGACCAGAACAGCTACCGCTGGGGCTACCGCGACCCCAACGGCGGCCCCGACGCCGACCTGGAGGGCTTCGACATCGACCTGGTGCACCGGATCGCGAAGGACATCCTCGGCGACGCGAACGCCGTGCAGTTCAAGGCGATCCCCACCAGCCAGCGCATCCCGGCGATCCAGAACCGGCGGGTCGACATGGTCGTCCGCACGATGACCATCAACTGCACCCGGCTGGGCCAAGTAGCGTTCTCGGCACCGTACTTCAAGACCGGCCAGCAGGTCCTCGCCTCCAAGTCCTCGGACATCACCGGCTACAACGCAACACTCGCGAAGAAGCGGATCTGCACGGCGGAGGGCTCCACGGCCAACACCCAGCTGGTGGAGGACAGGAAGACGAGGAAGGCGCTCGCCACCGTCAGGATCTATCCTCCCGTCCCCAACCAGCTCGACTGCCTGGTCAGGCTCCAGCTCGGCGAGGTCGACGCCGTGATCACCGACGGCGCGCTCGCCGCCAGCCAGGCCGCGCAGGACCCCACGGTCAAGGTCGAGGGCGAGCCCTTCACGACCGAGTACTACGGCGTGGCGATGAGGAGCGACGCCGACGACCTGGTGCGCCGGGTCAACCAGATCCTGGTGGACTACCGCAAGGACACCACCGACGGCTGGCAGGCGTCGTACGACAGGTGGCTGTCCGCCACGCTGAAAGGCTCGGCGAAGTCGGAGCCGCCCCCACCGGAGTACCTGCGCAAGAGCTGACGCGTCCGCAACGGGCCGCCGGCAGCACCGCACAGTTCAACCACCCAGCAACCTTCAGCAGCGAGAGGTGATCGATGGGCGTCACGGGACCCCCCGGGCCGGTGATGGACCGGGACGAGGTGGACCGTGCGCTGGCGCGGCTCGGCGCGGAGCACGAGGCCATCGAGACCTCGCTCCTCGCCCTCCAGGACCACGCGGGCCGCAGACTCCTCGAAGGGGCCGCCCTCACCGGCGTCACCAAGGAGCGCTGGAGTTCCGCGGACGCCTCGATCACCTTGCTGTGGGCGTACTTCGACGCGTACGCGGACGCGATGCACTCCGCCCGCGCGATCCGTTCGCGTCGGCGCTGGTCCAGCCGTGAGGACCTGGTGGAGCTGACCGAGCTGCTGCGCGGTGAGGCGATCACCGTCGCGGGCTCGGCGACGGCCACCGCCAACGCGCCCACCCTGCACGGCGGTTCGGGCAAGCTCAGCGAACGCTTCTCGCTGGTGACGCTCGTCGAGCGGATGAACGAGCTGTACGCGACGAGCCTGGACATGGTCGTCGCCGCCGACGCGGTGTGGTCGGCGCTGCCCGCCCGTATCGACCTGCTGGCCGCCGAACTCCAGCGCACCCGCCGGCTCGCGCACTCCGTCGGCGTCCGCCCGGGCGAGCATCCGGCCGGCGACGACCTGGAGCGCATCACCCGCACGCTCACCTCGCTGCGCGAGCAGGTGATCTCCGACCCGCTCGCCTTCTGGCAGCGCGCCCAGGGCAGTTCGGCGCCCGGCGGCGGCAGGCCCGACACCACGGCCTACGACCGTGAGGCACGCGCCCTGGAGGACGTACGCCGGGAGATCGACGCCGTGCTCACCGTCCGGCAGGACGCGGAGGCCCGGCTGGTGAGGCTGCGGGACGTGCTCTCCCGCGCCGACCGCACCCTCGCCGAGGCCCGTACCGCGCGCGGAGAGGTCCTCGCGAAGATCGCCGCCACGGAGGTACCCGTCGTCGGCGGACCGCCGACCGCGCTCCAGGAGCAGCTGGCGACGGCCGCCGAGTACCGCAGACACGCCCAGTGGCACCGCCTGTCCCCGCTCCTGGAGTCCCTGGAGCAGAAGGCGGACGACGAACTGCTGCGCGCCCGCGAGTCGTTGACCGCGGTCACCCAGCCGCTGGCGGTCCGCGCGGAGCTGCGCGGCCGCCTCGACGCGTACAAGGCGAAGGTCGCCCGGCACGGCCTCGCCGAGGACCCGTTCCTGATCGAGCGGTACGACGCGGCCCGGCGGATGCTGTGGAGCGCGCCCTGCGACCTGCGGGTCGCCGAACAGACCGTGCTGCGCTACCAGCACGCGGTCGCCGAACTGCTGGCCACCCCGCGGGTGCCGCAGCAGAGCGGGCCCGAGGACCGTGGGGGCCCGGAGCGTGAGTGACAGAGGGGGGCAGTGACGTCATGAGTCAGGCACAGCAGTCCTGTCAGCGGCCCGACTGCGAGGGTACGTACGAGGACATGGGCGGCGGGGAGCTGTACTGCGACACCTGCGGCCTCGCACCGGTCGTCCCGGCCGGCGGCACCGCCTCCGGGGGAGGCCGGGTCGGCTCGGTGTCCAGCGGCAGCACCGGCGGCAAGGGCTCGCAGGGCAGCGCCGGTTCCCGCCCGACGGGCCGCGGTTCCTCGCGTACGTCCTCGCACTCCTCGAAGTCACGGCGCTCGGTGTCGGGGCGGCTGTCGCGCTCGGTCTCCGGGAAGTCCACGGGCCGTTCGGTGTCGGTGCGCAGCTCCGGCTCCTCCGCCGGTTCGACCGGCCGGGGGCGGCTCGGCGCGGGTCTCGTCGAGGTGCCTGGGGTGCCGCGGCCCGACCCGCGGGTGATGGTCCTGGAGAACCCGGAGGTGCCCGAGCGCAAGCGGTTCTGCTCGCGCTCCGACTGCGGGGCGCCGGTCGGGCGCTCGCGCGGGGACCACAAGGGGCGCACGGAGGGCTTCTGCACGAAGTGCGGCCACCCGTACTCCTTCGTGCCGAAGCTGAAGTCGGGCGACGTCGTGCACGGCCAGTACGAGGTCGCGGGCTGTCTGGCGCACGGCGGTCTCGGCTGGGTCTACCTCGCCGTGGACCGCGCGGTGTCCGACCGCTGGGTGGTCCTCAAGGGCCTGCTGGACACCGGCGACCAGGACGCGATGGCGGCGGCGATCTCCGAGCGGCGCTTCCTCGCGGAGATCGAGCACTCCAACATCGTGCGGATCTACAACTTCGTGGAACACCTCGACCAGCGCACCGGCTCGCTCGACGGCTACATCGTCATGGAGTACGTCGGCGGCAAGTCGCTGAAGGAGATCGCCAACGACCGCCGCACGACCGGCGGCAAGCGGGACCCGCTGCCGGTGGAGCAGGCCTGCGCGTTCGGCATCGAGGCCCTGGAGGCGCTCGGTCACCTGCACAGCCGCAACCTCCTGTACTGCGACTTCAAGGTCGACAACGCCATCCAGACCGAGGACCAGCTCAAGCTCATCGACATGGGCGCGGTGCGCAGGATGGACGACGAGGAGTCGGCCATCTACGGCACGGTGGGCTACCAGTCCCCGGAGGTCGCGGAGGTGGGCCCGTCCGTCGCCTCCGACCTCTACACCGTCGCCCGCACCCTGGCCGTGCTGACCTTCGACTTCCAGGGCTACACCAACGTCTTCGCCGACTCGCTCCCCGACCCCGACAACATCGAGGTCTTCCGCCGGTACGAGTCGTTCTACCGCCTGCTGGTCCGGGCGACGGACCCCGACCCGGCCCGCCGCTTCGCTTCCGCCCAGGAGATGTCGGAACAGCTGACGGGAGTCCTGCGCGAGGTCGTCTCCCTGCAGACGGGCCGCGCCAGGCCGTCCCTGTCGACCCTCTTCGGCCCCGAGATCCGGGTCACCGACGCGGAGTTGTTCCCGAAACTGGACGGGGAGGTCTCCCGGCTGGGGGGCCGGGTGACACCGGCGCGCGGCAAGGCCACCGCCGGTAACCAGGTCGTCGGCGCCCCCGGGGCCCTCGTCAAGCAGGCCGACGCGCCTCTGGCCGCGCTGGCGCTGCCCGTCCCGCACGTCGACCCCGCCGACCCCAACGCCGGTTTCCTCGCCGGGCTCATGACCACCGCGCCCGCCGAGCTGCTCGGGGCCCTCGCGGCCGCGCCGGCGGCGTCCGCGGAGACCCGGCTGCGGCAGGTGCGGGCCTGGCTGGAGAACGGCGACACACACACCGCGGACGAGGCGCTGCGGCACCTGGAGGACGAACGGCCCGACGACTGGCGGGTGGTCTGGTACCGGGGCGTCGCCGCCCTGGTGACCGGCGACCACGAGGCCGCCGCGCTCGCCTTCGACGCGATCTACGACGCCTTCCCCGGCGAACCCGCCCCCAAGCTCGCCCTCGGCCTGTGCGCGGAGGTGCTCGGCCAGCTCGACAACGCCGCCGAGTACTACGGCCTGGTCTGGGCGACCGACCCCAGTTATGTGAGCGCCGCGTTCGGCCTGGCCCGCGTCCAACTCGCGGCGGGGGACCGCCGTAGCGCGGTGAAGACGCTGGAGTCGGTGCCGGAGTCCTCCATCCACTACACCGCCGCCCGGGTGGCGGCCGTGCGCGCACGGCTGCGTGGACGCACCACCACCGCGGGGGACGTACCCTTCCTGGACGACCTGACCGCCGCCGCCGGGCAGGTCGAGGCGCTGGACGCGTACGGACTGGATCCGGCGCGGCGCGAGCAGTTGTCCGCGGAGGTGCTGGGCGCGGCCCTGGACTGGATACTCTCCGGTGGCCAGGAATCCGTGTCCCCCGCCGCCGGGGGACGGGCCTTGCTCGGCAGCGGACTGGACGAGCGAGGACTGCGCTTCGGCCTGGAGCGTTCGTACCGCACGCTGGCCCGGCTCGCGCAGGGCGGCGAGGAGAGGATCGACCTGGTGGAACGAGCCAACCGTTACCGCCCCCGGACGTGGGTGTAGTTGATGTCGCAGATGCCCCAGCAGACCGCACTGTCCAGGTGCCCGAGCTGCGAGGAACCCGTCGAGTCGGGCGACCGTTTCTGCGGTGCGTGCGGATACGACCTGTCCGCCGTGCCGGCGCGGCCCGAGGACAGTCCGACCATCGCCATGAACGGCGCGCCGCCCGGCGGCCCCTGGCCGCAGGTCCCGCACCCCCCGGCGGAGGTCCACCTGCCGGCCGGCCTGCAGGGCGCCGAGCCGGGCGGGCACGAACCGCCCCGGTCGGGGCCGGTCGTCGGATCGCCGGTCTCCCCCGTCTCCGGTGTGCGTTTCGAC
This sequence comes from Streptomyces sp. NPDC031225, assembly GCF_055570355.1. NCBI lineage: Bacteria > Bacillati > Actinomycetota > Actinomycetes > Kitasatosporales > Streptomycetaceae > Streptomyces > Streptomyces sp. NPDC031225. The sequence continues at coordinate 246,573 of NZ_JBVIHJ010000009.1, forward strand.
CGGCAGCCCGAGCCCGACGAGTACGTCCTGCAGGCACCCGACCCGCGTGTGGCGTCCGAAGCGGCCGCCCCGGCCGAGGGTGCCGCGGCGCAGACCAGCTGTGTGGCCTGCCGGGCCGGCCGGGTCGACGACGACGGTTACTGCGAGAACTGCGGGCACGCCCAGCCGCGTGAGCGCGACCACATGGAGCAGGAGGCCGGCCCGGTCGCCGCCGTGAGCGACCGCGGTCTGCGCCACCACCGCAACGAGGACGCCTTCGCCCTCGGCACGAGCGTCCTGCCCGACGGCTCCCCGGCGACGTTCGCGGTCGTCTGCGACGGCGTGTCCTCCGCGACCCGCCCCGACGACGCCTCCCTGGCCGCGTCCCGGGCCGCGTCCGACGCCCTGCTCACCGCCCTGCCGCAGGGCACGCACCCCCAGCAGGCCATGCACGAGGCGATCGTCGCCGCCTCCCGCGCGGTCAACTCCCTGGCGAACGAGCCCGCGACGGCCCGCGAGCACCAGCCGCACCAGAACGCCCCCGCGTGCACGTTCGTCGGCTCCGTCGTCACCCCGAGCCTGCTGGTCGTGGGCTGGGTCGGTGACAGCCGTGTCTACTGGGTGCCCACGGACCGCAGTTCGGCCCCCGCCCGGCTCACGGAGGACGACTCGTGGGCCGCGCAGATGGTCGCCGCGGGCCTGATGAACGAGGCGGAGGCGTACGCCGACGAGCGCGCCCACGCGATCACCGGCTGGCTCGGCGCGGACGCCTACGAACTCGACCCGCACACCGCTTCCTTCAAGCCGGACCGGCCCGGTGTGGTGGTGGTGTGCAGCGACGGCCTGTGGAACTACGCGGAGGCGGCCGAGGAGATGGCGCAGGCCGTGCCGCCCGACGCCGCCGCGCGTCCCCTGCACAGCGCCCGGGTCCTGGTCGGCCACGCTCTGGACGGCGGGGGCCACGACAACGTAACAGTGGCCGTCGTGCCGTTCCCGACCCCTCCGCAGGGGGCAGGATCGGCCTGAGGCCGTCAGTACGGGGAGCCTCGGCGGACCGGAGGGGACCGGTCCGCGATCGGTCATCGCCTCACGAAGGTGGGGTTCTTGAGGGGGATTTGAGTAGGTATGGCCAATTTCTCGAAGTCGAACGTGCCGCAGTTCTCCATGGACGTCTACCAGAACGAGTACCTGCCGGAGGGCGGCCGCGAGGTCAACGCGATCGTGACGGTGACCTCCACCGGCGGCGGCACGATCGGAGCCGCGGTCGGCGCAGCCCACCTCTGGTCGGCGGGACAGGGCCCGTCGGCGGCGGTGGCCCTCATGGTGGACTGCTCGGGGTCCATGGACTACCCGCCGACCAAGATGCGCAACGCCCGCGACGCCACGGCCGCCGCGATCGACACCCTGCGCGACGGTGTGCACTTCGCCGTGATCGGCGGCACCCACGTGGCCAAGGAGGTGTATCCGGGCGGCGGCCGGCTGGCGGTCGCCGACGCCACCACCCGTGACCAGGCCAAACAGGCCCTGCGCAAGCTCAGTGCGGGCGGCGGTACGGCCATCGGCACCTGGCTGCGTCTCGCCGACCGCCTGCTGTCCTCGGCGGACGTCGCCATACGCCACGGCATCCTGCTCACCGACGGCCGCAACGAACACGAGTCGCCGGAGGACCTCAAGGCCGCCCTCGACACCTGCGCCGGACGTTTCACCTGCGACGCACGCGGTGTGGGCACCGACTGGGAAGTGAAAGAAGTCACAGGGATCGCCTCCGCCCTGCTCGGCACCGCCGACATCGTCGCCGACCCGGCCGGTCTCGCCGCCGACTTCACGCAGATGATGGAGACGGCCATGGGCAAGGAGGTCGCGGACGTCGCCCTCAGGGTGTGGACCCCGGTCGGCACCACCATCCGGTTCGTCAAACAGGTCGCGCCCACCGTCGAGGAGCTCACCGACCGCCGCACCGAGGCGGGCCCGCGTGCCGGGGACTACCCCACCGGCTCCTGGGGCGACGAGTCCCGTGACTACCACGTCTGCGTCGAGGTCCCCGTCGCCCACATCGGCCAGGAGATGCTCGCGGCCCGGGTCTCCCTGATCGTCCCGCAGCCGGACGGCACCGCCCAGAACCTCGGCGCGCAGGGTCTCGTACGGGCCGTGTGGACCGACGACATGGTCGCCTCGACGTCGATCAACCCCCAGGTCGCCCACTACACCGGTCAGGCCGAACTGGCACAGGCCATCCAGCAAGGCCTTGATCTCCGCAAAGCGGGTGATATGGATGGAGCAACGGCCAAACTGGGCCGGGCCGTCCAGCTCGCGAACGACTCGGGGAACGCCGATACTGCGAAACTGCTTTCGAAGGTGGTCGACGTGGTCGACGCGACGACAGGTACTGTGCGACTGAAGGCGAAGGTCGCGGAGGCCGACGAGATGACTCTCGAGACACGGTCGACAAAGACAGTTCGTGTAAAGAAGTAAACAGTTCTCCGACATTTACCGACGTAGAAGTTCCCTGATCCGAGAGGGGGAAGCGCCGACATGCCGACCTGCCCGAACGGACACCAGTCGGGTTCCGACGACTGGTGCGAGGTCTGCGGTCACCGCATGGCCGGTGCCGTGCCTCCGCCTCCCCCGCCGCCGCCCGGTCAGGGTGGGGGCGGCTACGGCTTCCCGCCGCCCGGCGGTCCCGGTGGCCCCGGCGGCCAGCCCGGTGGACGTCCGCATCTGTCCGCCGTGCCCGACGCCGAGCCGGAGCTCTGCCCGCAGTGCCGTACGCCCCGTGAGGGCGGCGCGCCCTTCTGCGAGGAGTGCCGGTGGAACTTCCTGACGAACACGGCGACCTCGTACACCCCGGCCGCCCCGCGCCCGCCGGCCGGTTCCGGGGGCCCGCCCTCGCACTTCCAGCAGCAGCCCGGGCCCGCTCCGTCCTTCGGCGGCGGCGGTGACTCGTACGAGTACCAGGGCTCGCGCCCGTCCCAGGTGAACCGCCCCGCGGAACCGATCCCGTTCGGCTCGGAGCCGTCGGGCCGCCCGGGTCCCGGTGGTCCTGGCGGCCCTGGTGGTCCCGGTGCCGGCTTCGGCGGTCCTGGCGGTCCGCAGGGCTTCCCCGGCGACCCGTCGCGACCCGGTGGGCCCGGTGGCCCCGGTGCGCCCGACTCCTCCGGTTACCCGGGTAACCCCGCTGCACCCGGCGGCCCCGGTCCTTCCGGTTATCCCGGCGACCCGACCCGGCCCGGTGGCCCCGGTGGCGGCCCCGGTCCTTCCGGCCCCGGTGGTCAGCAGGGCTTCCAGGGGGACCCCGGACGCCGCCCCGGCGCACCCGGCCCCTCCGGTTACCCCGGCGAGCAGTCGCGACCCGGCGGTCCCGGTGCCCCCGGCGGTCCCGGTGCCCCTGGCGGTCCCGGCGGATACGGCTACCCCCAGACCAGCCCGGGTGGACCCGGCGGTCCCGGCGGCCCTGGTGGCCCCGGCGGATACGGCTACCCCCAGCCCGGGTCCGGCCAGGCCCCGCCCGGACCCGCGGGCCCAGGTGGTCCCGGTGGTCCCGGTGCTCCGCAGGGCTTCGGCGGCAATCCCCCTACCCAGCCCGGTCCCGGTGGCCAGCAGGGCTTCGGCGGCAATCCCTCGCAGCCCGGCCCCTCCGGCCCGGGCGGGCAGGGCGGCCCGGGTGGCCCGCAGGGCTTCCCCGGCGACCCGTCCCGCCCCGGCCCCGGCGGTCCCTCTGGCCCCGGCGGTCCGCCGCACTTCGGTGCCGACCCCTCCCGCCCGGTCCCGCCGCCCGCGGGCCCCGGTGCCACGAGCGGCGCCCCGCAGGGCTTCCAGGCCCAGGGCGCGTCCGCCCCTCCGGCCTTCCCGCAGGAGACCGGCCGTCCGCAGCAGGGCGGCTCACCCTTCGGCGGCGGAGGTGCCGACGACTGGGTCATCTCCCCGCCGTCCTCCAACGCCCCCGGCGGTCCTGGCGGTCCCGGCGGCGGTCCTGGCGGTCCCGGCGGCGGTCCTGGCGGTCCCGGCGGCTACGGCTATCCGCAGCCCGGCTCCACCCAGGCCCCGCCCGGGCCCCCCGGCCCGTCCTTCCCGCAGCAGCCCGCGACCTGGACGGCGACGATCGGCCCGGACCGCGACTACTTCATGGCGATGATGCAGCGCTCAGGACCCGAGGCCGCGGGCCTGAACCTGCCCGCGTACTCCCCCGAGCAGCAGCGCGCGCTCACCGGCAACCAGGTCACCATCGGCCGCCGCCGGCACTCCACCGGTGACACCCCCGACGTCGACCTGTCGGTGCCGCCGGAGGACCCGGGCGTCTCGCACCAGCACGCGGTGCTGGTCCAGCAGCCGGACGGCTCCTGGGCGGTCGTCGACCAGAACTCGACGAACGGCACGACGGTGAACGGCGGCGAGGAGCCGATCACCCCCTTCGTGCCGGTGCCGCTCCAGGACGGCGACCGGGTGCACGTGGGCGCGTGGACGACGATCACGGTCCGCAGGGGCTAGCAGAGACCGGGCGGGCGCAGGGCGGTCACGTCACCGGAGGGGCCAGGCATTCGGTCCCTCCGGGTCGTCCAGCCACGCCCACTCCCGGTCTCCGGCGACCGTGATGCCGTACCGCTCCCGGGGCGGCTGCCCCTCCCGCTCCCACAGCTCGTGGGCCTCCCGTGGTGCGAGGCTGCCGTGGCTCAGGGCCAGCAGGAAGCGGAACAGTTCGCTCTCCCGGGCCCGGCGCGGTACTCCGTCCAGTGCGACGGCGCCCTCGTCGTACCGGTCGGCGCCCCGCAACGGCACGAAGTAGGCGGGTGTGTGCAGGAAGCGCCCCTCGGCGTGGCTGTCGTTCCCCATGCCCCCGGGGGTCCCGGGCTGCCGTACGGTCAGGGTGATCAGGCCGGTGGCGAGCGGGGCCAGGATCCGCGTGCCGGGGCGGCACTGGGCGAGCCAGGCGGCCGGGACGGACGGCAGGGCGCAGGTGGCGATGATCCGGTCGAAGGGGGCGCGTTCGGGCACCCCGCGCGCGCCGTCGCCGGTGACGACGACGGGGTGGTACCCGGCGGCGGCCAGATGCCCGCGCGCCGCCTCGGTGATCTCAGGCTCCAGGTCGACGGTGGTGACGAGACCGTCGTCGCCGAGCCGGTGCGCGAGCAGCGCCGCGTTGTAGCCGGTGCCGGCGCCGATCTCCAGGACCCGGTCGCCGTCCCGTACCCGCAGCTCGGCCAGCATCATCGCCATCAGTGAGGGCTGGCTGCTGGAGGAGACGAGTTCGCCGTCGCGCAGCCGGGTGGCCAGCGGGGTGTCGGCGTACGCCCCGCGCAGCCAGCGTTCGCGTGCGCGCGGGTCGGGGTTCTCGCCCCACCGCCGCTCGTGGCCCCCTGCGACGCTGACGTGGTAGTACGGCACGAACAGGTGCCGCGGAACCGACTCGAAGGCCTCCCGCCACACCGGGTCGGCCGCCCAGGCCCCGCTCGCGTCGATCTCCCGCACCAGCGCGGTCCGCGCCGAGACGGCGAGTTCGGCGAGGTCCCCGTCGAGAGCGTGCGTGCCCATGTCTCCACTGTGCACCCTGGAAGGGGCGGGTCCTAAGCCTTGAGTCCTCGTCCACCCCGTCTGAGACCATGGGTCATGTGAAAGAGATCCGGCGCGGCACGCTGCAGACGCAGACCTTCTACGAGCAGGTCGGCGGGGAGGAGACCTTCCGCCGCCTCGTCCGTCGTTTCTACGAGGGCGTCGCCGAGGACCCCATACTGCGGCCCATGTATCCCGAGGAGGACCTCGGGCCGGCCGAGGAGCGGCTGGTGCTGTTCCTGATGCAGTACTGGGGTGGCCCCACGACGTACAGCGACAACCGCGGTCACCCCCGGCTCCGTATGCGTCACGCGCCCTTCACCGTGGACCGGGCGGCGCACGACGCCTGGCTCAGGCACATGCGGGACGCGGTCGACTCCCTCGGTCTGTCCGAGGAGCACGAGACGCAGTTGTGGAACTACCTGACGTACGCGGCCGGTTCGATGGTGAACACCGCCGACTGAACCCCTCGCGCCCTCCGGCCCCCTGAGGCCCGGATTCCGGTCGCTTTCCGGTTAAGGGTCGTCGAATTCCGGTCACGATCCGGTCAAGCCCGCGCTACAAGCGCTTACCCGTGGCCGCTCGCTCTGACATCCTCGCCCGGAGACTGAAGAACACGGCGGGGGGCCGGGTGACGGGGTTCGGGGGAATCGCACGTTTCGTGTTCCGGCGTGCGCGGGCGCACCGGCTGCTGCTCGCCGCAGCGTTGCTCACGGTCCTGCTCACCACCGCGGTCCTTGCGACCCTCACCGCCTACTCCGGTGCGATCGGCGACGCGGCCCTGCGTCACGCCCTCCAGGACCCCCGCAACGCTGCCGACACCGCGCTGGTCGTCAAGGCCGACGTGCCCGAGGACCGCCGCAGGGCCGCCGACATCGCCGTACGCAATGTGGCGCGGCGGACGTTCGACGGGCTGCCGGTGACCGTGCGAACGTTGTCGCGGTCCGGCCCGTACGCGCTGCCGCGGTCGCTGCAGCCCGAGTCCGACCGGTCCGGGGAACCGGACCTGACCCACTTCGCGGCGCTGGACCGCAGCCGGGTGCAGCTGGTCGCGGGGCGGTTGCCGCGCACGGCGGACGGGCTCGTCGAGGTGGCGCTCCCGCAGTCCGCGGCCCGCGTCCTCGGCCTCGGCCCCGGTGACCGTTTCACCCTCGTCGACCGCCTGCGCGGTCCTGCGGTGCGGGTCACCGTGACCGGCGTGTACCGGCCCGCGCACACGGACGACCCGTACTGGCTCCTCGACGACCTGCACGGACGAGGCATCAACAAGCTGGATTTCACGACGTACGGCCCCCTGCTCGCCGATCCCGGCGAGCTGGCCGACGGGAGGGTGAGCGTCGGGGCTTCGGCCTGGCTGGCGTCGGCCGACTACGCGGCGATGACGACCGCGCGCACCGGCCCGCTGCGGAAGGCGGCCCTCGCGGGGAACGCGACGCTGCGCAAGGAGCCGTCCCTCGGCGGCGCCACGATCGCGTCGACCTCCCTGCCGGAGGTACTGGACCGCACCGACCGCTCGCTGCTCGTCTCCCGCTCCACCCTGCTGATCGTCGCCCTCCAGCTGGTGCTCCTCGCGGGCTGCGCGCTGCTGCTGGTGGCGGGGCTGCTGAGCAGTGAGCGCACGGGCGAGAGCCGGCTGCTGCTGGCGCGTGGTGCCTCCCGGGCCCGGATCGCGGGCCTCGCCGCCCTGGAGGGGGCACTGCTCGCGGCGCCCGCGCTGCTCTGCGCGCCGCTGCTTTCGGGCCCGCTGACCCATCTGCTGGCCGGGCGGGGCCCGTTGGCCCGGATCGGGCTGCGTCTGGAGGTTCCGTCGGGCGGCAGGCCCGGGGTGTGGCTGGTGGCCGCCGGTGTGGCGCTCGGGTGTGCGCTGGCGGTGACCCTGCCCGCGCTGACCTCGTCGTTCGCGCGCGGCCGGGCGCGGGCGCTGCCCGGTGCGGTGCGCGCGGGGGCGGACCTCGGACTGCTGGCCGTGGCCGCGGTGGCGTACTGGCAGCTCAGCCACCAGACCTCCGGTGCCGTGACCGACGACAACACCGGTGTGCTGGGCGTGGATCCGCTGCTGGTGGCGGCGCCCGCGCTCGCGCTGCTGGCCGGGACCGTGCTGACGCTGCGTCTGCTGCCGCCGCTGGCCCGGCTCGCCGAACGCCGGGCGGTGGGCGGCCGCGGGCTGACCGCGGCCCTGGCGGGCTGGCAGATCGCCCGCCGCCCGATGCGCGGGGCGGGCCCGGTGCTGCTCCTGGTCCTCGCGGTGGCGCTGGGCATGCTGGCCATCGGACAGGGCGCCTCCTGGAGCCGTTCGCAGTCCGACCAGGCGGACTTCCGCGCCGGAACCCCGGTGCGGGTCATGGCCTCCGGGGACACGGGTCTCGGCCGCACCGAGGAGTTCGCGGCCGTCCCGGGCGTACGGCGGACCGCACCGGCCGTCCGCTCCGAAATGCCGCTGTCCGGCAGCCGGGTGGCGACGGTGCTGGCGCTGGACACCTCCCGTGCCTCGGTGCTGATCCGTTCCGACCTGCACTCCGGACCGCTGCTCCAGGGGCTCGCCCCCAAGGGCGCGACGGCGGGCGTGCGGCTGCCCGCGGACACGGCCCGGCTGCGGCTGACGGTGAGTCTGCGCGGTTCCGTCCGCGGTACGACGACGCAGGTCGCCGTCACCCTGGAGGACGCCTACGGCACCCCCTACCGGCTCCCGGCCGGCCAACTCCCCGCCGACGGCCGTGTCCACGCCCTGGACGTCTACGTCTCCGGGGGTCCGCTGACCCTCACCACCCTGGAGCTGGTCCTCCCCGTCCCCAGCGGCGCAGCCGAACAACACCGGCTCACCGTGCGCGAGTTGACGGCGACGGGCACCGACGGGACGGCACGGCGACTGGAGTTTCCCGCGTCCTGGAAGGCCACCTCGCAGACAGACGGGGTGAGCTCGTCACTGAATCCCAAGACCAATCCGACCGAGCCGCGCCTGAGTTCGGGTTCCGGACGGCTGACCGTGGACTACGGCACCGGGTACATCCCGTCCGAAGACACCTGGAGCGTGGGGTCCTTGACGGTCCGGATGAGGGCCCCGCTGCCGCCACCGGCCGACGTCACGGGCGTCGCGACCGACAGCTTCCTCACCTCGGCGGGCGCCGCCGTCGGGGACAGCGTGGAAGTGCCGTTGGGCGGCGAGACCGTATCGGTGCGGATCGTGCGCTCGGTACGGGACATCCCCACGGCCGTCAACAACGGCGGGGCCCTGCTGGTCGATCTGCGGTCCGTGAACCGGGTGTTGCAGGCGCAGTACGGCCGCAGCGTGGAGCCGACCGAGTGGTGGCTGTCGACCGCCCCGGGCGCCTCGGGCCGGGTCGCCGCGGCGCTGCGGGCCCGGCCCGACATGGACCCGGCGCAGGTCGTGGTGCGGGACGAACTCGCCGGGCAGCTGCGGGACGACCCGTTCGGAGCGGGCCCCGAGGCCGCGTTCACGGCGGCGGCCGGGGTGGCGGCGGCGCTGGCCGCGGTCGGGTTCGCGGTGAGCGCGGCGGGGTCGCTGCGGGAGCGGGGCGCCGAGTTCGCCGTACTGCGTGCCCTGGGGGCCCCGCGCCGGCGGCTGGCCCGGGCGGTCGCCGTGGAGCAGGGCGTCCTGGTGGTGCTCGCGCTGCTGGTGGGCGCGCTGCTGGGCGCGGTTCTGACCCGGGCGGTGGTCCCGCTGATCGTGCTGACGGACGAGGCGGCCCGGCCGGTCCCCGCGGTCCTGGTCCAACTCCCGACCGCCCGGGCGGCCGTACTGCTGGCGGCGGTGGCACTCGCCCCGCTCCTGGTCACGGCGGCCCTCGCGCTACGGCGGGCGGATCCGGCGCGGGCGCTGCGTGAGGGGGGTGAGTGAGGTGAGGTTCTCCAAGGCCCGATGGGCGAGGTCGGCGAGGTTCTTCAAGGCTCGCGACACGGACGTCGCGTCGGTGACCGTGCCCTGGGTCCGCACCCGGCTGCGGACCGCGCCCGGCACCGCGTGTGCGCTCGCGCTGCTGGTCGCGCTGACGGCGTGCCTCGCGGCCGCCTTCCCGCGGGCCGTGGACCGGTACGAGGACGCGGGACTGCGCCGGGCCGCCGCACAGGCCCGCCCCGACCGGACCGGCATCGAGGTGTACGCCCCGCCGCCCTCCCTGATGGATCGAGTGGGCATGCGCGAGGACGCCCTGCGCCCCGACGCGCTGGCCCGGCAGTACGCCAAGGTCCGCGCCCAGGTCCCGAGCCAGCTCGTCCTCGACGAAGGCCAGTCGACGTACGGCGTGCGCACCGCCGCGAACCTCTCGGTGCCGGATCCCTGGCTGCCGAGGCCGACCGGGAAGCCCGCGGAGGTGACCCTGATCGCCCAGGAGGGCCTCGCCGACCACTCCGCCGTGCAGCGGGGGCGTCTGCCGCGCGCCGGCGGCGAGGTGACCTCCACGACCGGCGAGGTGGAGGCCGCGGTCACCGCCGAGACCGCCAAATCCCTGCACATCAGGGTGGGTTCGGTGATCCACGTCCCCACACGCGACCACACCCTCGCGGTCCGCGTCACCGGGATCCTCACCCCTCGCGACCCCCAGGGCCCCTACTGGTCCACCAAGTCGATCCTGCGCACCCCCTCCCTCATCCACGACCCCGCGCCGTCCGTCGACATGTACTGGCTCGGCGCCCTGCTCATCGCCCCCGACGCGGCCCCCGTCCTGCTGACCCCCGGCCCGGGAAACCCGGAGCGCTACTGGCAGTTGGCGCCTTCCGAGCAGGGGCTCCGGGCCCGCGACACCCCGGCCCTGCGGTCCGCGATCGCCTCCCTGGAGGCCGGTCCCGCGCTGCGCAGGGTGCGCCTGGTGATCGACGGCGCGCCCACCGAACTGACCGCGTACCAGAGCCAGACCGAGGTCGCCACCGACCTCGACGACGTCCTCATCGCCTACGACCGGCTCCGCGCGGGGGTCGCCCCGCTCGTCGCGGTCGCCGCGTTCGGCACCGGCACGGTCGCCGCCGTGGTCCTGCTGATGGCGGGCGGTCTCACCGCCGACCGCCGCCGCACCGAACTCTCCCTGCTGCGCGCCCGCGGCGCCTCCCTGCGCGGCCTGACGGCCCGCCTCTTCGCCGAGACGGCGGTCGTGGCCGTCCCCGCGGGCGCCCTGGGTCTCACCGCGGCGGTGCTCGCGCTCCCCGACGCCCGTGCCGCCCTCGCCGTGTGGGCCGCCGCCGCGGTCACCGCCGTCACCTGCGCGGCCCTCCCGCTGCGCGCGGCGGCCGCCCACCGCCTGGTCCGCGTCCACTCCGGCCGCGAGGACGTGTCGTCGGTACGGCCCTCCCGGCGCCGCACGGTCGCCGAGCTGACGCTGCTGGTCCTGGCGGCGGGGGCGGTGGAGTCGCTGCGTCGCCGTGGCACCTCGGGCTCCTCCGACGACCTCGTCTCGCTGGCACCGGCGCTGGTGGCGGTGATCGCGGCGCTGGTCCTGGTCCGCCTGTACCCGCTCCCGCTGCGGGGCCTGGCCCGCCGGGCCGCCCGGATGCGCGGTGCGGTGACCCACCTGTCGCTGGCGCGAGCGGGCCGCACCTCGGCCTCCGCCGTCCTGCCCCTCCTCGCCCTGCTGACCGCCCTGACCACGGCGGCCTTCGGCGGCTCGGTCCTGGCCGGTGTGCGGGAGGCCCGCGACCACGCGGCCCTCCTCGCGGTCGGCGCCGACGCGCGGGTGGAGACGGCCGTGGACGCCGCGGCACCGCTCCCCTCCGGGCTGCCGGACCGGCTGCGCAGGTCCCCGGGGGTGAGCGACCTGTCCGCGGTGAGCGTCACGTACGAGGCGAAGCCGGACAACGGGGCCCAGGCGGTGCCGTTGGTCGGGGTGAACCCCGCCGACTACGCGGACCTGTCGCAGCGGACAGGCCTGGGCGCCTTCACCGAGGCCCGGCTGAAGCGGCCCGCCCCCGGAGCCGCGATCCCCGCGCTCGCCGCCACGGCCACCGCCCGGACGTACGGCACCCGCCCCTTCCCGGTCCTCCTCCCGGACGGCAGCACCCTCACCGTCCGCATCACCGCCGTCCTCGACCGCACACCCGCGCTGACGGGCTCGGACTTCCTGGTCGTGAACCGTTCGGCGCTGAGCGGGACGGTCGCGCGGCCGACGGAAGTACTGCTGACGGGGAAGGGGCTGGACGGCGAAGCGCTGCGCAAGGCGGCGCCGAAGACGGCCTCCGTCTACCTGAGGTCCGAGGAACGGGAACGCTACGTCGACTCCCCCCTCCAGTCCGGCGCGGAACGCGTCTATACGACGGCGCTGGCGGCCGGCACGGGATACGCCGTCCTGGCACTCTTCCTGTCCCTGCTGCGCACGTCCCCGGAACGGACGGCCCTGCTGGCCCGGCTGCGCACAATGGGCCTGACCCGGGCGGCGGGCCGCCGCCTCCTCATCCTGGAGTCCCTCCCCCAGGCCCTGTCCGCCGCACTGGGCGGCGCCCTCACGGGCTGGGCCGCCGTCCTGCTCCTCGCCCCGGGATTCGACCTGACGGCCATCGCCCTGCCCTCGGCCCAACCCTCGCCGGTCGCAGCGCAGTTGCGCACGGACGCGCTGTCCCTTGCGGTGCCGGGGGCGGCGGTCCTGCTGCTGGCGGTGGGGATGGGGATCGGACAGGCGTGGTGGTCGAGCAGACGGGGATCGGTCAGGGAACTCAGAGCGGGGGACGCGAGATGAGGCGCGCTGCCGCGCCCGTCGCGCGCTCCGGCGGGTTCCGGCGTCGATGTGCGGCTCCTGCGCGCAGGCGCGACCGGCCCGCACCGATCAGCAGCGGCCCGACGGCCCCACCCCGCACCCCCGCACCGGACCCCAGTCCAGGAGACGGCCAGTGACCACGAACCCCACCCTCACCGACCTGACCCAGAAGGCGACCGAGGCCCGCTCCCGGCCCACCTACGGCCATGACGCGCTGATCACCTGCGACAGGCTCGTCCGCATCTTCACCACGGACGGTGTGGAGGTCCAGGCGCTCCAGGGCCTCGACCTCCTGGTCCGCCAGGGCGAACTGCTCGCCCTGGTGGGCGCGTCCGGCAGCGGAAAGTCCACCCTGATGAACATCCTCGCCGGCCTCGACACCCCCACCGCCGGCGCGGCCAGAGTCGCGGGCCACGACCTGCTCACCATGACGTCGAAGGACCGCCTGGCCTACCGCCGCGAAACGGTCGGCTTCGTCTGGCAGCAGACCTCCCGCAACCTGCTCCCCTACCTCACCGCGGCCCAGAACATCACCCTCCCCATCCAGCTCTCCGGCACCACGGAGCGCCGCCGCGCCCAGACCGAACGAGCCCTGGAACTACTGGAGTTGCTAGGGGTGGCAGACTGCCGCAACCGTCGCCCCCACCAGATGTCGGGCGGTCAGCAGCAGCGCGTGGCGATAGCGGTCGCCCTGGCCAACAACCCCGCGGTCCTGCTCGCCGACGAGCCGACGGGCGAACTCGACTCCCAGACCGCGGAACAGATCTTCGCCGCGTTCCGCACGGCCAACGAACAGCTCGGCACGACGATCGTCATCGTCACCCACGACCAGGCGGTGGCGAGCGAGGTCCGCCGCGCGGTCGCCATCAGGGACGGCCGCACCTCCACGGAGGTCCTGCGCCGCAGCGAGGTCGACGCGGCCACGGGCCACGAGACCCTGGTCGCCCGCGAGTACGCGATGCTGGACCGCGCGGGCCGCCTCCAGCTCCCGAAGGAGTACACCGAGGCGCTGGGCATGCGCGACCGGGTCGCGCTGGAACTGGAACCGGATCACATCGGCGTGTGGCCGGACGACAGCACCGGCGGGGACTGATGCACCGGCCGGGACCGATCAGCGCACGCTGACACCGAGGGCGCCAAGTCCCCCTTGGCGTACGGCGATCGAGCCGTACGGCGTGCGCAGCCGCAGCCACGCCCCCGACGAGACGAGCGCCCACGGCCCGCCGGGCCGCAGGAACCCCAGCGACTGGGCCGCGTGCACGGCCCGCACCGGAAGCCGGGTGTCCCCCACGGTCCGGGACCAGATCTCCCGCCCGATCCGGTCGAGTTCGGCCCGCGTCCGCTCCTCGGGCCCCAACTCCTCGGTACGGGAACGGAATTCGGCGACCCCGGCACGGACGAGCGCCCGTAGCTCGTCCGCCGTCGGCAACCCGGCCACCTCCCGCCAGTCACCGCGCGGCGGCAGCACCCCGGCCCACGGCGGCCCGGTCACCGCGTCGGGTACGACAGCGGTGCCCGCGCCCTCGTCGACGGACTCCAGGAGCTCACCGGCGGACACGGTCACGTCGAGCGTGATGTCCAGGCCGTTCTCGTACGGCTTCGCCAGCCGCACCGCCCTGATCGCCAGCACCTCGAAGGACGGCGGCCGCCCGAAGACGGCGAGCGCGGTCCCGGCCCCCTGGAGGCGTACCGCGGCCGAGCGGTCGTAGTGGAGCAGCCGGGAGAGGAAGGCCGCGAGGTCGGCCGCCTCCCCCTCGTCGGCGAGGTGGAGCGCCGTCATGCGGCGACGGCCTCGTCCTTGGTGTCGTCCCGGTACCCCTCCAGGAACTCGCGTTCCTCGGCGGTGATCCGGCGCGGCCGCTGGGCCTCGAAGTCGAACGGCACGACCACCGTCGAGGCCCGTACGTAGACCAGGTCGTCGTCCTTCACCTCGTAGGTGATGGTGAAGGACGCCGCCCTGATCTGCGAGACCCACAGCTCGATGTCGACCGGGTGGTGCCGGTGGACGAGCTGCCGCTTGTAGTCGATCTCGTGGCGCGCCACCACGGACCCCTGCTGGAAGTCCTTGTCCGGCCGGAAGAGGAAGTCGATCCGGGCTTCCTCCAGGTAACGGATGAAGACGGCGTTGTTGACATGGCCGTAGGCGTCCATGTCGGACCAGCGCAGTGGGCAGCGGTAGAGGTGACGCAAGGTCGATCAGCCCCGGGTCAGCTTCTTGTAGGTGGCACGGTGCGGACGCGCCGCGTCGGCGCCGAGCCGCTCGACCTTGTTCTTCTCGTACGACTCGAAGTTGCCCTCGAACCAGTACCACTTGGAGTCACCCTCGTAGGCGAGGATGTGGGTCGCGACCCGGTCCAGGAACCAGCGGTCGTGGGAGATGACCACGGCCGCGCCCGGGAACTCCAGCAGCGCGTTCTCAAGCGACGACAGGGTCTCGACGTCGAGGTCGTTGGTGGGCTCGTCGAGGAGCAGCAGGTTGCCGCCCTCCTTGAGCGTGAGCGCCAGGTTCAGGCGGTTGCGCTCACCACCGGACAGGACGCCGGCCGGCTTCTGCTGGTCCGGGCCCTTGAAACCGAAGGCGGAGACGTAGGCCCGCGACGGCATCTCGACCTGGCCCACGTTGATGTAGTCCAGCTCGTCCGACACCACGGCCCAGAGGGTCTTCTTGGGGTCGATGTTGGCGCGGCTCTGGTCGACGTAGCTGATCTTGACCGTGTCGCCGATCTTGACCGAACCCGAGTCCGCGGGCTCAAGGCCCTGGATCATCTTGAACAGCGTGGTCTTGCCCGCGCCGTTCGGGCCGATGATGCCGACGATGCCGTTGCGCGGCAGCGTGAACGAGAGGTCGTCGACCAGGACCTTGTCGCCGAACGCCTTCGAGAGGTTCTTGACCTCGACGACGATGGAGCCCAGACGCGGGCCCGGCGGGATCTGGATCTCCTCGAAGTCCAGCTTCCGCATCTTGTCGGCCTCGGCCGCCATTTCCTCGTAACGGGCAAGGCGGGCCTTGGACTTGGTCTGGCGGCCCTTGGCGTTGGAGCGGACCCACTCCAGCTCTTCCTTGAGGCGCTTGGCGCGCTTCTCGTCCTTGCGGCCCTCGACCTTGAGGCGGGTGGCCTTCTTCTCCAGGTACGTGGAGTAGTTGCCCTCGTAGGGGATCGCGCGACCGCGGTCGAGTTCGAGGATCCACTCGGCGACGTTGTTCAGGAAGTACCGGTCGTGAGTGACGGCGACGACGGCGCCCGCGTACTTCGAGAGGTGCTGCTCCAGCCAGTTCACCGACTCGGCGTCGAGGTGGTTGGTGGGCTCGTCGAGGAGGAGCAGGTCCGGGGCCTCGATCAGCAGCTTGCACAGCGCGACGCGGCGCTTCTCGCCACCGGAGAGGTTGGTGACGGGCCAGTCGCCGGGCGGGCAGCCCAGCGCCTCCATCGCCTGCTCCAGCTGCGCGTCCAGGTCCCAGGCGTTGGCGTGGTCCAGGTCCTCCTGGAGCTTGCCCATCTCGTCGAGGAGCGCGTCCGAGTAGTCCGTCGCCATGAGCTCGGCGACCTCGTTGAAGCGGTGGAGCTTGCCCATGATCTCGGCGGCGCCGTCCTGGACGTTCTCCAGGACCGTCTTGGACTCGTCGAGCTTCGGCTCCTGCATGAGGATGCCGACGCTGAACCCGGGCGACAGGAACGCGTCACCGTTGGACGGCTGCTCCAGACCCGCCATGATCTTGAGAACGGTGGACTTACCGGCACCGTTAGGTCCGACCACACCGATCTTCGCGCCGGGCAGGAAGCTCAGCGTCACGTCGTCAAGGATGACCTTGTCGCCGTGCGCCTTACGCGTCTTGCGCATGGTGTAGATGTACTCAGCCAAGAGAAACCGTCCGGCAACTTGAGATCTGGCAGTGGGCAGATACACCCCATCTTGCCTGAGGTCCACCCTCGGGTGGTAACCCGTTTGGCCGGAGGCGGCTGACCTGGGGTTTCCGTGTCAGGTCCTGACCTGGAAGAACACCGCCGGACCGACTGCCGTCAGGGATGGCCGACGAGAAGCCCGCCACCCCGGCCGCCCCCGGCTCCGTCCCGGGCAGCCCTCGCGCCCACCGCCACCGGCGAGCTGGTCCCGGTCGGCTCCCAACGACCTCGGGCAGGTGTACTCCCACGTGGGCGGCACCGCAGTTACGCGGGCCTCCGCAACGGCACGCGGGATCAGTCGTCCGCCCTGCGCGCGGCCAGCAGCAGCGCGGCAGCCGCGGCCACCGCCCCCACTGCTCCCGCGGACCGCATCAACCCGTGCGACGTGCGCCACGACAGCACCGACCACTTCGACTGCGCCGACAGCAACGACCCCGTGCTCAGCCATGAGCCCGCCGAGACCAGGGACAGGGCCGAACCGATCGACCCCACGGACAGGGCGCTGCCGATCGAGCCGACCGACAGGGCCGAACCCACGGAGCCGATGGACAGCACCGAGCCCACCGAGCCGATCGAGAGCACCGAGTCCTGCGACCACAGGGACAGCAGGGACTGCGAGGAGGCGTGTCGCGCCGATGGTGCGGTTGGCTTGGTCATGCCGCCATTCTGCCCGTCACCCCCGTCGCCGACCCTCCGCGGTCAGTCGTGCGTCCCGTTCTGCTTCCTGCCCGTGAGGACCAGGGCCGCGCCCCCGATCACGACCAGCGCGATGGCGGTACCGGCGATCAGCGGGGTCGTGGCGGACCCGCCGGTCTCGGCGAGGTTGACGTCGGCGGAGGGTGCGGCCACCATCGCCGGGCTGGGCTCGCTGAGGGTCTGGGCCGTGGTGCCCGTGTCAGCGCCCCGGGTGCTGCAGTCGAGGACTCCGGTGAACCGCTTCGCGAGACCGCCGGGGCCCTTGATCGTGAAGTCGTACGCCTGGTCCTCCTGGAGCGGGACCGTCATCGTGCGGGACTCGCCCGCAGCGATGGCGTACTCCGTGCCCATCAGCTCGAACCCGAACTCCTCGTCGCCCTGGTTGGTCGCCGTGATGTCCAGCCCGCCCACGGTGCAGTTCCGGGCCGCGGAGAGAGCCGGTACGGCACCCTGCTTCGCCCAGGTCGCACTCGCCGTCGCCGAGACCGTCGACTCGCTGGAACCGGCGAGGATCTGCGTCTGGCTCCGGCTCTCGGAGGCGAACGCGCGACCGACCGGCACCGTGGTCGAGGCCTGGACGGCGAGGTCGGCCGAACCCGCCGCCGCGTCCTCGGGGACGTCGAAGTAGAGCTCGCTGCCGTTGCTCGCGGACGTCACCGGCTTGCCGTCCTTGCCGACGATCCGCACCCCGCTCGTGGCCGCGTCCGCCGGAGGACTGACCGTCGTACCGGCAGCGTTGGTGTGCACCGTCACCGGGCCGAGCAGCTCGCCTGGATGGCCGGAGACCGCGGGCGGGTCGAGCGTCAGCGACGCCGCCGGTTCCGCGACGTCACGGGCGCTCTTCTCCAGGTAGTCCGCGAGCCTCTCGGCCTGCGGGTCTGCGGCGTCCACGTCCGCGGCGTCCGAGTAGCGCCAGATCGCGACCTGGGTGCCGGCCGCCGCGTCCTGCTCGGTGAGGCCCGCGGAGATGCCGGCCTCGGCGGCCAGCGCCGCGAGGTCGTTCACCTGGGGGTAGGAGTTCTGCAGGATCCAACGGATCTTGCCGGCGTCCTTGTTGGTGCCCAGCGAGGTGCCGCTCCAGTCGGTCTCGTGGTACTTGGCGTCCTTCTGCGTGGGGTTGTAGAGGTCGACGCAGTACGTCTGAAGGGTTCCGCCGCCCTCCACCGACATCTCGAAGAGCCCGGCCGACACCTGCAGATCGCCGTCGGTGCCGTGTATCACCGCGTCGCCGTAGGTCTTCAGCCCTCCTATGGTGGCGGTCGCCCCTCTCTGGTTCTGTGCCGTGTCGTCCGCCGACGCCGTACCGGCGGCAGCCACCGTCACACCGGCGGCGAGCAGGCCGGAGACGAACGTGACGGCCGCGAGGCGAATCGCCTCTCGTCCGCGCACGGACAGCGCAGAGAACGCAGAAAACACGGAATTCCCCTTCGAGCAGGACCCGTTGACGAGCGGGGTGGCGGTCCCACCAGCAGAATCAGTAGCCCCGGGAGCTGTGTTCGGCATCCTAGGGACGCGGCCGCGCCCCTCTTCCCGGGGATGCGGTCGGAAGATCGATCCGACTCGGAATCGTTATCGCCAACACCCTTCACCGGCAGGGCTTATCGACAAATCGACCGGAGTTTTCCGGAACGCATTCGCCGATAAGCCGTACTTCGGTCAGGACCGGAGCGAGAGCCGGATCCGGATCCATAGCCGCAGCCACAGCCGGAGTCGCAGCCGGAGTCGGGATCGGCGCCGAGTCCTCACCCCCGATGTCACGCCACCGCGACGGGCTCCTCCCGGTCCGCCGTCTCGTCCTGCGGTGTCTCCCAGGCCGGCTCGGGCTGCGTGGGCGCACCGGCGACGGCGTTCTCCGGCCGCTGTGTGCGCCGGAAGGCCGAGGTGCCGCGCGCGAGGTCGTGACCGATCGCCACCGCGTCGATGTCGGCCGAGGTCCAGGACGGCTGTCCCTCCCGTACTTCCGAACGCACCTTCAACCGGCCCTGGACGACCACCGGATCACCCACGTTCAGCGATCCCGACACGTTCGTGGCGAGCTGACGGTTGGCCCACACCGTGAAGAAGTTGGTGTGCCCGTCCGTCCACTCGTTCTTCTCTCGGTCCAGATAGCGCGCGGTCGCCGCCAGCCGGAACCGCACCGAGGCGCCCGTCGCCAGCTCCCGGTACACCGGCTGCGTCGCCACGTTGCCCACCGCGCAGATCATCGTCTCGTTCATCTCGGGGAACCCCTCCCGGACATGCGTACGGGCCCGTCCCGTACGGCTGCTGCTGTCTGCGTGCCGACCGCGTCACCGCGATCGCCGCGAAGCCAGACTGCCTCCGTCGGGCCGGGCCCGCTGAGCCCTGTGGACCGTCCACGGGTTGTGGAAAACTCCGCCACCCGAACGAGTGCCCCGGTCCACGAGGAAACGAGGAACCGGGTCCACTAGGCCACCCAGCCCGCAAGGACACCCAGTCCACGGACCACCCGTCACCCCACCCCCTCACCCCACCCCGACAACCCTCCCGTACTGCTCCCGGACCTCCCGGTAGCGGAGCAGCTCCGCCGCCACCGGATCCAGCACCCGGGCCCGGCCGCACCCGGCCGCCGCCTCCCGCAGCCGCCGTTCCGCGTCCGTCCCGTACCGCCGGGCGGGCCCGCGCGCCGCGATCCGGCAGCTCCACTCGACGAGCGGGCCACCGATGATGCCGGCCACCATCAGCAGCACCGGAACTCCCAGGTTCGGCGCCATGACCCCGGCGATCTGGCCCGCCAGCCAGAGCCCGCCGACGATCTGAAGGAGTGTCATGGACGCCTGTGCCAGTACGGCCACGGGCCACCAGCCCGGGCGTGGCGGCTTGCCCGGTGGCAGCCAGGCCCGGGCCGTCAGCTCGTCCAGCGCCTCGGACAGCCCCTGGGAGCCGCGTACGGCCGCCTCGCGCACCGCCAGCGCCCACGGCGCGGGGAGGCCAGACGAGGCCCTGTCGGCGAGTGTCCGTACGGCCTGTTCGACGCGTTGCCGCGCGGTCGCCTCCTCGTCGGCCTGGGCGCGCAGCGACAGCCGGCCCGTGGGAGGTTCCCTCCGGTCCTGGTACCAACGCCACAGCCGCAGCCAGGGCGTTCCGCACGCGCGGTTGGCGTTGCGCAGCCAGGCGCGCTCGGCGGCCTCGCCCGCCGCGGTGGCGCCGACCGCGTCCGCGAGCCGGGCGGCGAAGTCGTCCCGTGCCTCCTCGCTGAGCCCGGTACGCCGCGCCGTCGCGTAGACGGGCCGCAAGCGCCACGCCGCCGCGTCCACGTCGGCGGCGATCCGCCGTGCCGGAGCCCCGCGCTCCGCCACGAACTGGCCGAGCGCCTCCCGCAGTTCCCCGACGCCGTCCCCGGTGAGCGCCGACAGCGCGAGCACGGTGGCGCCGGGTTCGCCGTACTCCCCCAGCGCGATTCCGTCCTCGTCGAGCAGCCGCCGCAGATCATCCAGGACCTGTTCGGCGGCCTCCCCGGGCAGCCGGTCGATCTGGTTGAGGACGACGAACATGACCTCCGCGTGGCCCGCCATGGGCCGCAGATAGCGCTCGTGCAGCATGGCGTCGGCGTACTTCTCGGGGTCGACGACCCAGATGACGGCGTCGACGAGTGCCAGGACCCGGTCCACGTGCTCGCGGTGCTGCACGGCGGCGGAGTCGTGGTCGGGCAGGTCGACCAGGACGAGCCCCCGCAACTGGGCCTCCGACTCGGCGGTCTGCAACGGGCGCCGCCGCAACCGGGGCGGGATGCCGAGCCGTTCGATGAGGCTGGCCGAGCCGTCGCTCCAACTGCACGCGATCGGCGCGGCGGTGGTGGGCCGGCGTACGCCCGTCTCGGAGATGGCCACTCCGGCGAGGGCGTTGAACAGCTGCGACTTGCCGCTGCCCGTAGCGCCCGCGACGGCCACGACGGTGTGCTGCCCGGAGAGCTTGCGCCGGGCGGCCGCCTCGTCGAGAACCTGCCCGGCCTCGGCGAGCGTCCGGCTGTCGAGCCGGGCCCGCGAGAGCCCGATCAGCTCCCGCAGCGCGTCCAGACGCGAGCGCAGGGGGCCGTCGTACGCCAGCGGGGCGGCGGGGGGCGCCTTGTGGCCGCGGACCTCCACGACGGCGGCCTGCTCGGTCTCGGCGGTGACACGCCGCGCGATGAGCCCGTCGTCCCAGGTACCGCTGGAGTCGCCGTCAACAGGCGCTTCGGCACCGGCCGCTTCTCCGGACGCCGACCCGGCCTCCCCGCGCGCGTGCCCGACATCGCTGCGCCCGTCACCGCCGTCCACGCGCGCGGGCTCCTCCTCACCCCCGGACTCCGTCCCGCCTTCCGGCAGGGGTTTCTCGGCCGGCGAATCCCCCTCCCCCGGGTCTGCGGCTACGGCGTCCCCCGCCCGCTCCGTGTGGTCCTGATCCGTGACGGCGGTCATCGGTCACCTCTCCTTCTGAAGTACGGACAGCGCGGCGATGAGTTCGGCCTGGGGTTCGGGGCGTACGTCGAGGGCGTCGAGCGGGGCGAGCCGGCGCTCCCGCTCGGCGTGCACCACCCGGTCGAGGTGGTCGGTGAGCAGCCGTCCGCCCCGGTCGCGCAGGCGCAAGGCCCCGTGGGCGCCGATCCGCTGGGCGAGCCCCTCACCGGCGACCCGCGCCCGGCGTCCGCCGAGCAGCGCGGTGGCGACGAGGGCGGCGATCGTCTCGGGGTCGGGCGCGACGCCACGGTCGAGGTCGCGGACCTCTTCCTCGGCGTACTCCTCCAGCTCGCGCCGCCAGCGCCGTACGGCCATCCCGATCCGGTGCTCGGCGCTCTCCTGGGCGGGTTCACGGTTCGTCAGCTCCGGCGCACCCGCGGCGGGTTCACGTCGCCAGGCCTCGTCGATACGTTCGTCGGCGGCGGTGACGGCGCACAGCAGGAGGGCGCCCAGGCTCTCCACAAGGGCGTCCAGGAGTTCGGCGGCGGTGCAGTCGAGGGGGAAGGCCCGCCAGCGCTTGAGGGCGTCACCGGCGAGCACGGCACCGGCCTGGAGCCGGCCCCGCACGCGTGCGTACTCGCTGTCGTACGCCCCCTCGACGGCGGAGGTGAGCCGCAGCGCGGCCGCGTACTGGGCGGCGGCCGCACCGGCCAGCTCGGGCATCCGGGACTTGAGGGAGGCGAGGACACCGCGGGCCGTACGGGCGACGGTGTGCTGCCGGGCCGCCGGGTCCTGCACCTGGTGGACGAGCCAGGTCCGCAGCGGTGCCACCGCGGTGGCCGGCAGCAGTCCGCCGCCCCAGGCCGACTCGGGCAGTTCCGGCACCGTGAACCGGGGCACCTCGCCGAGGCCCGCCTTGGTGAGCAGGGCGCCGTACTGCCGGGAGACCTCGGAGACGACCTGGTGCGGGACCCGGTCGAGGACGGTCACGAGCATGGCGTCGTACTCCTTGGCGGTGCGCAGGAGATGCCAGGGCACGGCGTCGGCGTAGCGGGCGGCCGTGGTGACCATGATCCAGACGTCGGCCGCGCAGATCAGTTCGGCTGCGAGGACGCGGTTGTCGGCGACCAGGGAGTCGACGTCGGGCGCGTCGAGGAGGGCGAGGCCCGGTGGGAGGGTGTCCGCGGTCTCGACGCGCAGCACGCGGGCGGGGTTCTCGCCGGGCAGCAGGAGTTCGTCCCCCGGTTCGTCGTGGGGCACCCACACGCGTGTGAGGTCGGGCAGTACGCGCATTCCGCTGAACCAGTGATGGTCCTCCGGATGGCAGACAAGCACCGGTGTCCGCGTGGTCGGCCGCAGCACGCCCGCCTCGCTCACCCGCCGCCCCACAAGGGAGTTGACGAGGGTCGACTTGCCGGCGCCGGTGGAACCGCCCACCACGGCCAGCAGCGGAGCTTCGGGGTCTCTCAACCGGGGCACCAGATAGTCGTCGAGCTGGGCGAGCAGTTCGTCGCGGTTGGCACGCGCGCGTGGGGCCCCCGCCAGGGGCAGCGGGAAGCGTGCGGCGGCGACACGGTCGCGCAGGGCGGAGAGTGCGTCGAGCAGCTGAGGCCGTACGTCCAAGGTCACCACATGCGAAGAATGCCCAATTTTAGGGGATTTCTGAAGCATATGAGCATGTCTGCGCGCCGACCGGACACAAGGGATGGAAGGGATGACTGGGACGTAGGCACAGTCCAGGCATAACGAGTGCACAACACCCGGTGCGTGAGGCGCCAAAAGCGATGCACGATTCGTACCTGCCTGCGATTATCAGGACCGCTTCACTGAACCTCCACATCGAGCCACGGAGGCGAAGCAACAGGGACAAGGTCGTGGGAGCCCTATCCTTGTCCCCGGCAACGTCACGGAACGGCCCACACCCGGGCACCCACGACAGAGGCCACCACACCCGGCCCCCGTAGCTCAGTGGATAGAGCAGGCGCCTTCTAAGCGCTTGGCCGCAGGTTCGAGTCCTGCCGGGGGCGCTCTTTCCTCGCTCTCCTTCGGGAGGGCGTTTTTGCTGCTCAGAGCGGGTATCGCTCGACACGACGAAGCCCCGGGCACTCCCCTGACGATCAAGGGAGGACTCCGGGGCTGTCCGGCTGTCACCGGGTTTTTGCGGGTGGCTGTGTCGAATACGTGTCGAAGTTCTTTGGCCGAAGATCAACCAGCGCCAGGCGGCTCGGGGAGGTCGCCGGCGGCTTCAAGTCGCTTCTTCAGGTCCGGTAGTTGTCCGTCGACACACCGGGCGTAGGTGGCCAGCAGCACGGGCACGCTGTTGCCGGCCCACTCGGCAACCTGCGCGGGCGGGATCCCGTCGTTCAGCCATTTGGTGAGGCGGGTGTGCCGGTTGTCGTACACCCGTTTGCCGGTCGGCGAGTCGAAGACGTGCGGAGCCAAGACCGCCTGACGAGCGCTACGCCAGGCCCGTCGGATCACGGAGCCCGCGAGGATGCCGCCGTTCTCACCCTGGAAGAGAAGATCACCCGGCTTGAGCCCTTCGTCTTCGATGTGCTGCCGCAGGATGCGCGTCAGCGCGGGATGGCCCGGCACCGTACGCGTATCTCCTTCAGCGCGGCCCTTGAGGTCGCGCCGTTCGTGAGGGCGGAGAACCCGGCGTGTCCGCCAGAGGAGCTATCTCCTCTGGGCGCCATGAACCTAGTGTTCTCAGTGATCAACGCGAGAGAGGGCAACAGGGGGCCCACGCATGAGTGCCTTGCCGTTGCACGAGGGATCGCGGCGCGATTGGGTGAAGACCGCAACGACTTTGACACGGAGTTCGGGCCGACAAACGTTGAGATCCACGCCGCGGGCACGGCCGTGGAGTTGGGGGATGCGGGGCTCGCTCTCGAAGTGGCCCAGCATGTCGACACGTCAGGGCTTCGCCGGAGCGGCAGGCGCGTTTCCTGCTTGACGTGGCGCGAGCACACGCGCAGCGGCGACACATCGGCGAGGCCACAGCCGCACTCTTGGAGGCCGAGGCTCTAACGCCCGAACAGATCCACGATCACCACTTGGCCCGCGAGGTCATCTGCGACTTGATCCAGCTCTCGGAGCCCCGCGTCCCTGAATCGCTGCGCGGCTTGGGCGACCGGAGTGCTGTCGTCTAGGCGAAGCTGTCAGTGCGGGGTGTGCCGTACCAGCGCCACTTGGTAAGGCGCGGCCGACCGGGAAGTTCCGTGCGGCCAGTGGCCCAAAGGAGGGTTAGCCACCGGTCTGTATCGGTTGGGGCGTCGGGGAAGAGCCGGTCCAGCACGCGGCCGCATAGGTCTGCGGGCGGCGTCCAGTCAACGCCCAGACCCTCGGCGACGTCGTGGGTGTGCACCAGGGTCTCGACGATTCCCATCGCGGCGAAGCCTTCGGGGTCGGCAGGGCCGAAGACGTGATGTGCCCGGACCGTGGGTGGGGTCGTGCGGACGATTGCGGTCAGCAAGGCGCCGCTGGCATCGAGTACTTGAAGCAGACCGGTTGGGCCAGCCTCGCGGTCTGCGAAGACAGCATTCGCGGGGCCGCCCGGCTTCTTGCGATTCCACGCGAACGGCACGTGCGTGTCCAGCGGCGGGTTCGCCGGGCCCAGTTGGACGGCGTAGGAGAACAGGTCGTCGGCCAGGTGCTCGACCGTCTCCCAACAATCCCACTCCAGGGAACCAGCCTTGACACTCCAGTCCGGCGCGTCCGCCCCGCGCAGAGCGGCGAGCGCCAAACGGACGGCACGTTCGACATCGGCCGCCGTAACCGGGTCATTCGGTGATCCCTGCGCTTCAGCCATGACCGGACCGTATCAATGCCTCCCGAGCGAGCGCGGTAGAACTTTCCCTACTTCATCAAGGCTCGCTCCGCTCGCGGCCGTCACGCTCCGGCCGCGAGCACCAACCACCCTCTGACCTGAGGCTTTTGCTCCGATGACGCCGGGCACGCCCACGGGGAACCGCCGCCGCGATCCGGCCTGAGAATGGAAGACCCAGCAGCACCCGTAGGGCCCATAAGGCGCACGAGCACGAGACACCCCATCAAGACCACAAGACCCGAGCCGCCCAACAGAGTCAGGATCGATCCAAGGGGACCAAGGGGCCGCGCACGCGCGGCGGCGCCCAAAAACCCAACACCGGGCCATGAGGTACAGGGGGATTGCCGCACACCAGGCCAACGACGCTTTGTGATACCGAGAAGGCCAGATCGCGGCGCCGGTTCCCCGCGGGCTACCTCGCTACCGGGGCCGTTGCCCCGTGGCTGGGGCGGTCGGCTCCGCGACTTTAGCCAGCCACCTTGGCGAGCCTCGAAGATCATGGCCCCAACGTCGTGCTTTAACGGGCAGGTCCACAGACTGCCCGACTCGCCATGAGCTTACGGGGCCATGATCACTCGCGCCAAAGCAGCTCCGTAAGTTGTTCGGTGGCCCGGGAGGGCCGGATGTGGCTTCAAAGCAGCTTGCCGACCGTGGCTTGGCTGGAGTGGCCGTCCGGCCCTTCGGGGCGCCCTGGTCGCTGATTGAAATGCGTGGAATGCGTCGCTGTTTACGGAGCTGACGACGGGGTGTCCTACGGGCCCGATGGCAGGAAACTCGGCTGCGGGAGGGACACGTGAGCAAACAGCGGGCCCGGATATGGGTCGGAATCGACGCGGGCAAGGGCCATCACTGGGCTGCGGTGGTCGACGAGACCGGCGCAACCCTGCGGTCGAAGAAGATCGAGAATGATGAGTCGGCGATCCTGACCGCGCTCGGCGAGATCCTGGACCTGGCCGATGAGGTGCACTGGGCGGTGGACATCTCCAGCAGGTCCTCCACCCTGTTGCTCGCGTTGCTGGCAGCCCACGGACAGCAGGCCGTCTACGTGCCTGGCCGCACGGTCAACCGCATGGCCGGCGCTTACCGGGGCGAGGCCAAGACGGATGCCCGCGACGTCTACGTCATTGCCGAAACCGCCCGCCACCGCCGGGACTTCGCCACCCTCGACGTGCCCGCGCAGTTGGCCGCCGACCTCGCGCTCCTGACTGCCCACCGAACCGACCTGATCACCGACCGGGTGCGGATGGTCAATCGGCTTCGCGACGTGCTCACCGGCATGTTCCCCGCCCTGGAGCGGGCCTTCGACTACTCGGCCCGCAAGGGCGCGCTGGTGCTGCTGACCGGCTACCCGACGCCAGCCGCCCTCCGGCGACGCGGCTTGTCCCGCCTGACGGCCTGGCTCGTCAATCGAGGCGTCCGCGACGCGGACAGCGTTGCCGCCACGGCCGTGGAAGCGGCCCAGGCCCAGCAGACCGCACTGCCCGGCGAGGACGCCGCCGCGCAGATCGTCGCCGACCTGGCAACACAGATCCTGGCCCTGGACGACCGGCTCAAGCGCCTCGACCGGCAGATCCGCGACACTTTCCGCACCCACCCACAGGCCGAGATCATCGAGTCCCTGCCCGGCATGGGCTCCATCCTCGGAGCTGAGTTCGTCGTCGCTGCGGGCGATTTGACCGCCTATACCGACGCCGGCCATCTGGCCTCAGCAGCCGGACTCGTACCGGTCCCACGCGATTCCGGCCGCCGCACCGGCAACCTGCACCGGCCCAAGCGCTACAGCCGCCGTCTGCGCAGGGTCTTCTACCTGTCCGCGCAGACCAGCATCATCCGCGACGGCCCCAACCGGGAGTACTACCTCAAAAAGCGCGGAGAGGGCTGCAAACACGTCCAGGCCATCATCGCCCTCGCACGACGACGGACCAGCGTCCTCTGGGCTCTGCTACGCGACAACCGGACCTTCACCCCCGTCCCGCCCACCGCGCAGGCGGCTTGACTCCGTCACTGAAACTCCGTCGAACCCGTCGCGGATGATGAGGAGTCGCATCGCGCTGCCGCCAACAGAGGACAAATGATCAAAATCGAATACCGCCAGACCGGCCCCTATGTGGACCAAGGCCAGGAGAACCGCGAAGGAGTGGACCTCGCCGTGGTCAGCCGTTCTGACCTGCGCTGGCACTACTTCCTGTCGGACCTTACGTTCACGATCGGCGAGGCCGAGCTGGCACCGCCGTGGTCGTGGACGCCCGTTTTCGACTTCCTGTGGTCGATGAAGGGTGCAATCGAACACTTGGAGCGGGGCGAGCGGACGACGATCGGCTTCACGGAGAACGCCGAGCTGATCAACTTCCTCCCGGAAGGCGAGAAGGTACGGGTCTCATGCACATACGCAACGACAGAGGCCGTCTGTGAGCGCGTCGATCTGAAGAACGCCTGGCTGGCCCTCCGAGAAGCCGTGCTGACGCAGCTCGGCATTGAGTACCCAAGACTCGCGGCCAACCCAGTACTCGCGGAGCTCCGGCTCTGACTGCCTAACCCGAGGCGCCCCGGCACCTCGCTCTGAACGACACAGACCACGGCAGCGCGGCTGAGGCCGGTTGGGGTGCAGCGAGGCACACGCGCGCCTGATCGGTCGACCCAGCCGCCGTCGTGGCTGACTTTCGTCGGCTGAGGCACAAACGATCCCGAGAGGAGGCGCCGTCCTCACCAGGCGGAGGCGCCCACGGGGCTTGACTCGGTCATTGAAACTCCCGGCCAAAGTCGCTACACCGACCGCGTGCACTCGCACACCATCCGTGCCCGATTCGCTCCTCAATATCCACCCGCCTCTACTGAAGCACCCCTTTCAAACGTTCGATGACTCCTGATGAGTTCATCGATTATTTGTAACGGTCGCCAATAACCCATCCAGCCACAGTGTCATACAGTCGTTCACTTTTGCAGTAGGAAATCTAGTACCGCCTAGTTTGCATATTACGTATTGACGAGAATCTTGTATTGACCATCTTGGTGTGTTGATCAAAAATCAGTAGAGAAACAGTGGGAAGTTCTGCGCGAGAAGAGGTTCGACGTGCCAATCCATCACGATATCGAACTATGGGAGCGCTCCGATCCGAAGTCATTCAATTCGCCGCACTGGATGGCGTATCGTTTGACTGATCGTCGCGTATTGGTTGATCTGAGTGGCATCATCTTGCTCGGATTACATGGGGGCACGGAATGGGTGAGGAAAACTCTAAAGGTTGGCCTTGATGGCGGAAAGGTGGAACCGCTGCTTGGCCTCGGTCCTGCGCAGCAAGGGCATCACTGGAGGGTTCGCCCAAGGATGTGGTCCGTCTCTGCGGCTCCGACGTCAGTACTCAACCTAGGCTCGGCAGTGAACGCGGGATGGGCGGTAGACACATGCAATACGGAATGGGATCTCGGTGAGCCGGAATCGAATGGCGACCTGTTGGGATCTATAATGCTGTATCTCGATTTGGCAGTGAGGGATACGGATGGGATCTTGTACCGGGTCAATTTCGACTTCCGCGCGGTGGGCGATTTGAGTCAACAAAAAGACCCCCCGCCAGTCGAATAAGTACTCATGGCCTGCGCGCAAGCCGGGACGCGAGAACTCTCACGATCCGTTGCAGTACAGCAGTGAAGTACAGCAACCGCATCGGCCAGCAACACTCGACGGCACGCCTTGGCAGCCCTCGTGGCCAGGTGAGCAAGCCTCATCAGCCCTCTTGCCCGTAGTTCGCATCGAGGAGAGCTTGACGCAAGGTCCGCCAGGGGCGCCGTTCTTAGCTTATGGACGGCGCCCCGCCGGCTTGACTAGATCATTGAGACTCCATCGATCTTTACAGTAGGTGACACAACCGTCCGGCGCGGGTACATTCGGACCCTAAAGCGAACCTTCTCTCCGCAGGGAGCAACGTCGTTGTCTCTCACCTATCTAGCACAGACTTTCGGACAAGACCCTGAATCGGTCGAGCTGGCGGTCTTCGCCGCCTCAGCTATCCCGGTAATCGGAGGGGCGCTCTCCATCCCCGACCCTCGCGCCATTGGTCAAATCTCACGCACCAGCCTTCGACAGAGCGTTTGGCTCTCGTTCTACCTCCATCTCGTTTCGGTCATCGCCCTCACGGCTGCCCTGGTGATGGGAGTCTCTGGGCATGCGGACTCTGCCGAGTTCCTCTATACGGCATTGTCTGGAGGGGCGCTTGCTTCAGTTGGTCAACTTATCGTCCGAAATGCCAATCGCGCCGAAGCCTTCGCTATGGATAGTGCGCGCCTGAACCTGGAAGCACACGAGCGGGAGAGGAATCGGGCACTCCTCACAGAAAACCTTGCGGCCATTGAGGACCCAAAGGAACGAGACCAGGCTAGGTTGGAGCTTAATCGAAAGCTGAGCGATTCGATCACCAAGCCCCTTCCGCAAATCGATCCGTACAGAGGCGAAATCGCACCGAGAGCCCAGGAGGCTATCGAATCAAGCCCGGAGGCTGAGCCCTCGGAGCGCGAAGAGGAAGGGCCGCCTGAGCGCTGAGAACCACACAAGACCATAGGCTGCCGCCGGTGGAAGTTGTGGACTATCCGTGGACCAGTCATCTCCTGTTAGAACTCAAACGGGCCATGACCTGGGCTTTCCCGCGGGCCCGAAGAGGCCTCCGGAGCCGCTTGCGCTAGCGTGTAGCTTTAGCGCTGCC
Organism: Streptomyces sp. NPDC031225; assembly: GCF_055570355.1. Taxonomy (NCBI): domain Bacteria; kingdom Bacillati; phylum Actinomycetota; class Actinomycetes; order Kitasatosporales; family Streptomycetaceae; genus Streptomyces; species Streptomyces sp. NPDC031225. The sequence goes on from NZ_JBVIHJ010000009.1 coordinate 276,306, forward strand.
GGACTCATCGGTATCTTTCCACCAGGGCTTGGGAAGGTCCGTGACGCGGGTTGCGCCGTGCAGTGCCTTGATTGCTGCTGATCTGCTTGGTAGTGCGTCACCGCGCTCTGATATCAAGCTGGCGAACAGCGCGGCAAACTCCTTGAATTTTGCATACTCTTCATATTTCTCTTTATGCACAGGGTTGGCTCGCCAAGGGAGTTCTCTGTTCTCGCGAATCGCTTCTCGCAGGCTTTGATAACCTTGCCGGAAGCGAGCCAGCGCCTCGATCTCGTCAGGTTCTAGGGTCCGCTCAATCGTCAGCTTCACAAGCAGCGACTCGAAGGCACCCTCTGCCTTCGCCGCCCGCTCTAGAAGCTCCCAGGTGACACTCTTTTCCGGATTTGCGTATCTGGCATCTTTGATGACGCTCCAAATCTTCCATATGGCGAAAAACTCGCCATAACATTCGTAGAATTTAGCGAGAGCGTCTAATTCCAGGTCGCGGCGCCTCCGAATCTCATCCCAGTTGTTTTGGATTCTGCGGCCGACGTAGTAGCCTAAGAATGCCACTGTGATGCCGGTCACTAGTGTCGGAATCGTTTTGATGCAGGCGACGCCTAATTCATGCAGCCACATGTGGAGTCCCTTGGTCTGCGTTCCAGGAATCCGTTTTACCGTAGATCATCGAAGGGGGGACGCTGGGTACCCACATGATGCGCGTTCCTGCGTAGTGACACCAAAGCGATGACACCTGGCTCAGACACCGCTGCGGATGATGTTGTTCGTTTGCCACTCAAAGCCCGGAGAACTGTTCCCGTAGCGCCTCGAAGGCCGCCGAGTCGATCTAGTCATCCAGTGCCGCACCCGCTTGCAGGAGAAACGTCCGAACGCCCTGCTCCAGCAACTTGAGCTGGTCCGGAAGCTGCGAAGTGTTGTAAGCCGTTGCCGATCTTCCTTCGGCATCCGCCACTTGGTGCAGAGTCTGCATGATCCTGAAGAGGGAAACGAGGGCACCAGCCAACTCGATCACCTTGGTCACAGAAGGCTCAAGGTCCGCTGGCCCGTCAAGAATCACGTGGCGTCCATAGCGGCTGACCTCATCCGCCAGTTCGACCGCGCGCACCACGTAGCCGTCCTTAAAGCTCCGCTGGTTCACGTAGACCACACCGTCCCAGGGCTGAGTGCCTGCCGGCGTCTTGCGTTCGAGGAGGCGCCCGAACGTGATCCACGGCTCAAGATGATCGTGGAGAGCTACGGCGGCTGAGGCAAAGGCCTCATACGAAGACCGGCGAGGCTCCCTACGTTCACGCAGGGAATCGACCCGCATCTGCATCGTGGCCACAGAACGCGAGGTCCAACCTGTCGCGACCGTTCCCAGGGTTCCCACGGCCGCGCCAAGCACGGCTGCTATGCCAGCATCCATGTGCAGGATGATGCCGTGCAAGCTCCTCCGTGGGGCTCGGACGCTGAACCTTCCTCTGTCGAATGCGTGTCGAAGAAGGCCGTGTGAGCGTCGTCAGAACCCGATACGGGCTGTTCAGACGAGCCGACCCTCATGACCGCCTGAGCGCCTTCTAAGCGCTTGGCCGCAGGTTCGAGTCCTGCCGGGGGCGCCACACGGCGGCAAAGTTGGCCGAAATGATCGTCGGCCACCGTACGAACCCGGCAGTCACCCTCACGTTTCGTCCACGGTGTCCGCTTCGGCACGCCCCGCTTCCCTCTGCCCCGCACCAGCCTCCCGCCAGGGCGGCCGGGATCACGCGCGAGCGCCACTGACAGTGCCGCGGCGTAGAGTCGATCATCCGGGCCGGACCCAGCCGGGTCCGGGCGAGGGAAGGGACCGACATGCGTCTGCGGTGTGCCGTACTCGACGACTTCCAGCGCGTGGCGACCGAGCTCGCGGACTGGTCGGTGCTCGCGGACCGGGTCGAAGTCGTCTCCTACGACACCCACTTCGCCGCCGAGGACGCTCTGGCCGCCGCGCTCGCCGACGCCGACATCGTGGTCACCCTGCGCGAACGCGTGCCGTTCCCCGCCTCCCTCATCGCCCGGCTGCCCCGGCTGAAGCTGCTCATCGCCTCCGGCATGCGCAACACCGTCATCGACTACGCGGCCGCCGAGGCGCACGGCGTGACCGTCTGCGGTACGGGAAGCTCCTCCACCCCTCCGGTCGAGCTGACCTGGGCGCTGCTGCTGGGCCTGGCGCGCGGGATCGTCGAGGAGAGCAACGCCCTGCGTGCGGAAGGCCCCTGGCAGTCCACCGTCGGCGCCGACCTGCACGGCCGCCGGCTCGGACTGCTCGGCCTCGGAAAGGTCGGCGGCCCGGTGGCGCGGGTCGGGCTCGCCTTCGGCATGGAGGTGAGCGCGTGGAGCCGGAACCTCACCGAGGAGCGCGCCGAGGAGGTGGGCGTACACCGGGCCGGGTCCTTGCAAGAACTGCTCGTGGACAGCGACTTCGTCTCCGTCCACCTCGCTCTGGGCGACCGCACCCGAGGCCTGCTGGGGCCCGCCGAACTCGCCCTTCTCAAGCCCACCGCCTACCTGGTCAACACCTCGCGCGCGGCGATCGTCGACCAGGACGCGCTCCTCGCCGCCCTGCACGAGGGCCGTATCGCGGGCGCGGGCGTCGACGTCTTCGACACCGAGCCCCTGCCCGCCGGCCACCCGATGCGCACGGCCCCGCGGCTGCTTGCCACTCCGCACCTCGGCTATGTGTCGCGGGCCAACTACACGACGTACTACGGCCAGGCCGTCGAGAACATCCAGGCGTACCTGGCGGGTTCACCCGTCCGACGGCTCCCCTGAAAGGGGTCGGCGGTAGATGCCCTCGCTCCGCCGCAGATGGCCCAGATCCACCAGGTACCGCCGCAGCGTCACATGGTCGATCTCGTCGGTGTCCTCGCACCACGCCCGCAGCTTCTCGTTGACGATCCGCTCCGGGTACTCGACGCCAGGCTCGAAGGTCTGCTCGGCGATGTGCTCCAGGACGAGCTTCTTGCGGTTCCACTGGGCGGGCAGCCGTACAAGCCGCCCGTGCCGTACGAAGGTCCGCAGTACCGGTTCTCCCGAAGCCGGGCCCGTGTCGGCCTGCCGCGCCGTGTCCCGCGCGTACTCCCTGAACAGGCCGTACGCCACGCCCAGGGCCCCGTCCGCCCCCTCCGCCACCACGCCCTGCTCGCCCAGCCGGTGCAGCGCCACGGCGGTCTCCCGCGCGGACAGTCCGGCCGCCCGGGCGACCGCCGCGGGGCTGTCGGCGCCCAGGGCGACCGCGGCGAAGGCCCGCACCCGCTTCTCCTCGGCGAACAGACGGATCACTTGGTCGGCCGGTTCGGTGTCGGTAGCCATGTCCGGAGGCTAGTGGAGCACCCCCCACCGGTCCGAGCGAATTTCCCTCGCACGCGAGAGCGGGAGCCGGGCCTCCTGTTCAAAAAGGGTGATCCCCACATGAACGCCGTTACCAGGAGTGAGTGAGCGCGTTGAAGGGGGAGTGCGACGGCGTGTCCTGCCGCCGCACCCCCCGAGTCAAAAGGAGAACGTGATGTCTCGCATCGCGAAGGCAGCGGTTGTCGCCCTCGGCACCGGTGCCGTGGTCATCGGCGGCGCCGGCCTGGCGCTGGCGGACGCGGGCGCCCAGGGCGAGGCCGTCGGTTCGCCCGGCGTCCTGTCCGGCAACCTCGTCCAGGTCCCGGTTCACATCCCGGTCAACGTGTGCGGGAACACCGTCGACGTGATCGGCCTGCTGAACCCGGCCTTCGGCAACACCTGCCTCAACCAGAGCGGTCACCAGGGCAACCCCGGCCCGGGTGGACACGGCGGCTACGGCTACGGCAACTGACCGTCCGTACGCGACACGGAAGCCCCGGCACCTCGAGCGCCGGGGCTTCTGCCATGTCCGCAGCCATATCCGCGGCCATGTCCGCTGCCGTGTCCGCAGTGTCGGCGGGAGGGATCAGGCGTACCGGTAGATCCCGCTGACGTCCTCCAGCTGATCCGGCGTCACGTCCCACGGGGGCAGCTTCTCGTTGCGTGCCACGATCCGCTCGTGCTGGTCGCTCGCCGGGCCGGGCGGCCTGGCCGGCAGATAGCGGGCGCCGCGGTGCCGGCGCTGCCAGCGGTACCAGCACAGGTCGATGAAGGCATGGTGCATCCAGAAGACGGGGTCGTTGACGGACGCGCCGCCGACCATGGCCCCGCCGACCCAGCGGTGCACCCGGTTGTGGTTGCGCCAGGCGGCACTGCCCCGCCCGTTCCCCCACCCCTCCAGCTTGTTGCGGAACCCCTTGGTCACCGTCGAGTCCCAGGGCGAGACGTCGTAGACGGGGTCGGCGAGCGCCCCCTCCAGCTCGCTCTTCGTCGGCAGGGCCAGGGGAGCGCTCGCCCGTCCGAGGTCCCGGGTGAGGAACTCCCCGTCGGTGACGCCCTCCTTGAGGGTCCAGTTGCCGCTCGCGAAGGCGAACGGCCCGGTCATCACCTGCCGGTCCGAGCGCCGTCCGTTGCCGCCGAGGAGGTCCTTGGTCCAGGGCGCCGACGTCGTCGTACGGTCGCGGGTCCAGTCCCAGTACGGCATGGTCACCGACGAGTCGACCCGGCGCAGCGCCCGCTCCAGGTCCAGCAGGAAGCGCCGGTGCCAGGGCAGGAAGGAGGGCGCCATGTGGGCCGTACGCAGGCCTTCCTCGCCGTCGGAGTTGTAGTACTCGATGTGGGTGCGCACGAACTGGTCGTACTCACCGCGTCGTTTCACCTCCAGCATCGCCTTCACGAACCGCCGCTTCTCGCCGGCGGTCAGTGTGCTGACGTCCTTACGCGTGTACGCCATGGTCTCCCCCCATGTGTTCCTGTTCTCCGTCACGCAGTTCCCGCCCGGGACCGAGCTCGTCGACGGCGGCGCGGGCGGCGTCGAGCGGTGTGGCGTACGACCGGTAGTGGTCGACCATGCTCAGCCAGGTCCCGTCGGCGCGGCGCATCAGATGCAGGGCCCGTCCGTCGACGGTGACGTGCCACCGGGCGTCGCCGAGGACGCGGCCCGCGGAGGTGGCGGAGGTCCTGATGCCGCGGATGCGGCGGCCTCGGTAGGTCTCGTCGAAGACGATGTCCGCGGGCGGTTCGGCGGCGCGGATCGCGCGGGTGGCCGCGACGACCGGGACGAACGCCGCGGCGACGGCCACCGGCCCGAACAGCCCGAGCAGCAGGCCCCGCCGGCTCACCCGGGCGGGCCCGCCTCTCTGCCGTGCCGCTCCCCGGGGCTCCGGCCCCACCGCTGCTCCGCCGACACTCACGACCATCGCTGCTCCTCCGGTTCGGTTTTCCGTACCGGTAACCGCCGCACCCCCCTCTCGGTCACCGTCGAAGGGCCGCGAAAACCGGCGGGCCCGGGCAGAGACGCCCGGGCCCGCCGATCAGGTCGGTGCTACAGGCCGGGCCCCGTCACGAGGTCCGCGCCCGGGACCGTCTGGAGGACCGGGGCCAGGATGCCCACCTGGGGGAGCTTGGCGTCCGGGAGTCCGTAGTTGTCGGGGTTGGGCGCGGTGAGCGGGGCGTCCACGTCCAGGCCGGGGGCCAGGGTCCGCAGGTCGGAGGCGGGAGCCGCGACGCCGACGTGGTCGAAGTCGTCGCCGAGGAGGTGCGGCAGCGGGGCGTGCAGGCCCGCGCCGGGCAGCGCGCCGCCGACCGGCACCTGGGGCAGGACCCGCTCGGGGATGAGCCGGCCCTCGACGTACTGCGGGCCCTCGGGCGCGCCGGGCGTCAGCAGCGGAAGCTCGGCACCGAGCTTCGGCAGCTGCATGTTGAGGGAGTTCTCGACGCCCTCCAGCGGCACGGGGACCGGAACCGTGCCCACCGCGACGGCGGGGGCCGCGGCGCCCACCGCGGCCGCTACGCCCGTGATGACGGCGGCAATGGTTCCTCGGGTGGTCGACTTCATCTCAGGTACGGTGCCTTTCGGGAATCGGGAAGCGGGAAGGGGCAAGCTCAACGTCCTTCTCCCGTAACGATTCCGGGCCTGCGACCAGTACAAGATTCCCCCGTCTGCCGCAGTAATCAGACGTACGGCAATCAGCTCGTCCAGAAGTCCCACCAGCCCGTCAGGATCGGCATCCTGACGATCCCGACGTGCAACAGCGGTGGCACCCAGGCGAATTCGGCGAGGAACGTCGTCGACCCGTCCGGCGCGGGCAGGAACCCACCGCTCACGGTGAACGACGTCACGCACCAGAACATGACGATCGTGGCGGCCAGGCCCAGCATCGGGGTGGGGAACCCGAAGGCCGAGGCCTGGTCGCTCCGCATGACGCTGCCGCAGGACACCACCGGGTTCAGACTGCAGCCCGGGGTGAAGTCCGGGTCCTGGAACAGCTTGAACTTGTCGAGGGTGATCACCCAGGCGGCCCACAGTCCGGCGGTCCCCGTGATCACCAGCAGTGCGGCGAATCCGCGACCGCCGCCTGCGGTGCGCTCCATCAGCCGCGCAGGCTGCGGGGCGTCAGCACGATGTGCGCCGCCTCGTTCAGCGTCTCCTCGGCACCCGCGAAGGCGGCCAGCGCCTCGGGGTCGACGGGCTTGCCCGGCTCGGCCTCGGGCCAGGGGCGGGTGGTGAACACGAAGTAGCAGAACCCGCGTTCGTCGACCGCCGCGAGCCACTCCGGCGGCGGGACGCACTGGGCGTTGAAGCCCGGCATGCTGACGACGGCGGTACCGGACTCGACGAGCAGGCTGACCGGGAGGCTGGGCCGCGCCTTGCCGTCGACGAGGTCGCCGCCGACGGGCAGGTCGTTGTTCTCCAGCAGTGCCTCGACGGCGGCCGTCGAGCCCTCCGGGCCGGCCGCGCCGTCGCCGAGGGAGTAGGCGAGGAGGTAGGGCATGTCGCCGTCGGGAGCTTCGCCGCTCCAGGCCATCACGACCAGCGTGCCCAGGTCGGGGGCGTGGAAGGGTCGGGTTTCGCTTGAGGTTGAGGTCACCGCGCGACCTTATCGACGCACCGGAAGGCCTACGACCGCCTTCTCACCCGACCGGGCGATAGCCCGCGCCCGCTCCACACGAACGAGGGAAGCGCGTCGAACAGGCTGACAGGACCGGTCCCTTGCGGTGTGACACCGGCCCTGACAGCGCGAGTGGAATGTCAGCTCTGCAGCGGAAGACCACCGAGAAGACCGCCTGAGTTCAGGGTGGTGGTCGCGCCCTTCACGGTGTTGAGCACGGAGTCCTTGTTCTCGGTGTCGAGCGCGTCCGACTGGTGCTGCAGCGGCATCGCGTCGCCGGGCTCGAGCCGACCGCTGGTGAGCGTGTTCACGGCGCCGTTGAGGCTGGTGGGCGTGAGGTCGGCGGTGTCGTAGGCGAACGCGGGCGCGGCGGCACCGGCGAGGGCCAGGGAACCGGCAACTACGGCGGCGGCCTTCAGGGACTTCATCGGGTTCCTTTCTGTCGGCAACTCACGTCACCAGAGCGAATTCGGACGCCGTGCCCAACGATCTCTGCCCGATACGGAAACCCCGCGCGCAGTAATTGGGCTTTCATGAAAAAGCCGTTGCACCGGCCCCCGGAAAGGGCCGGCGCAACGGGACGGTTCGAACACGCACGCCTTACGACGCGGGCAGCAGCCCCGATGCCGGGAGCGAACCTGTCGGGAGCGAACCGGTCGGCAGCGAAGTCGTCGGGAGCGAGCTCGTCGGCAGGGTGGGCAGAGTCGGCAGCGCCGGCAGCCCGGGCAGGTTGGGGAGCGGCAGCTTCCCGCCCAGGAGCGTGGCGGCGAGGACGTTGACCAGCCCGGTCAGCACGCCCGTGACCGCCGGGACGACCTGTGTGACGTCCCCGGAGGTGACAGCCGCGAGCAGCGTGTCGACCGCCTTCTGGAGGGCGGCCAGCGCGTCGGCGACGAGGTCGGCCGGAAGCTTCGCGGACGAAGCCACCGAAGCCGATGAAGCCACCGAAGCCGCCGAAGCCTTGGAGTCGTCGACGCTCTTCGTGAGCGAGGGAAGCACCGGGAGCGAACTCGTCGGCAGGGAACTCGTCGGCAGCGTGCCGGTGGGCGCGGCAGGCGGGGTCACCGGCACCGCCGGGGCCGCCGGTACCGCCGGTACCGCCGGGGCCGCGGCCGAGACCTTGGCGATGGCGTCCTTCACGGCGCCACCGAGCTTGGTCGCCTCCTCGGGCGAGAGCTGGCCGCTGTCGGCCTTCAGCACGGCGTTGAGCAGATCGGTGACCGGTGTGAGCACCGCGCCGAGGTTGCCGAGACCCTGGACCTGGGCGAGGAGCCCGTCCGCGCCGGGAACGGGCACCCGGGAGGCGGCCTGGACGCGCGCCCGAGCCGTTTCGGTCTCGGCCGCCGCCGCGGCCGGTCCGGCGAGCCCCAGCAGAAGGGCGCCGCAGAGGGCGGAGGAGGCGATACGCCGGACGGGCAGACCACGCATGGGTGTTCCTTTCGAGCACGAGGAATCTTGTTCCCACCGTGAAAGCGCCCACCGCGCTCTGCAACCGAGCGCATACACAACGCGATCGCGCTCGCCGCGTCAACCTGGCGTTCCCCCTGGTGAGGGCCATGTCAAGCGCAGCCGACCGCACCAGGGACCCGGCCCCCATTCGGGGCAACGGGCCAGGAGAAGGGGAAACGAGAACCGGCCGGGCTCCCGTGATGGAGTCACGGGAGCCCGGCCGGCAAAGGGGACGGCGCCGACGTCAGTCGTTGACGCAGGTGTTGCCGAACGCGGGGTTCAGCAGGCCGATCACGTTGACGGTGTTGCCGCAGACGTTGACCGGGACGTGAACCGGAACCTGGACGACGTTGCCCGACAGCACACCCGGGGAGTGGGCGGCGGCGGCCTGCGCGCCGGCGTCGGCGGCGGCGAGCCCGGCGCTGCCCGCAACGGCGGCGGCAGCAACAGTCGTCAGGGCCAGGCCCTTCGCAATACGCGACATGGGGAGGTGCTCCTTGGGGTTGACACACACAACCGGGCGGGGATGCCCGGCGCTGTGTCAACGCGCGACGCGCCCGTGGGTTGTGCCCCCAATGGGGTGATCTCACGAGAGCCGCGACTCCGCCGTTCCGACACACTTGTCGCCTTTCAGCCGATTAATACGGATAGCGGCTAGTGTTGCGGACCTCCTGAAACACCCTTATGGGCAGCGCATCGCACCCATGGGGGCCGTACTTTCCGGAAGGGCAACGCCGGTCATGCGTAAATCCCCGGGTCCGCTGCTGCGTCGCACCCTGGCGGTCTCCCTGGCCCTCCTCGCCGTAGCCGCCGCGCCGCCCGCCCCGGAGGGGCCGCGCATCCCGTTCGCCGAGCGCCACCACGCGCTCCAGCACGGCGGCATGGTCCGCGCGGCCAACACCTCGATCAGCTGCCGTACGACGGTGGCCGGCTGCTCCGCCGCCCGTGCGGGCCGGGCCGTCAACGGGGACTTCGACATGTTCTACGTGGACGTCGACAGTGACCCGAACACCTACAACTCCTCCCGTGCCGAGGTCCGGCTGCCCGCGGGCTCCCGGGTGACGTACGCGCGCCTTTACTGGGGCGGCAACCTCAAGGTGGGCGAGCAGAAGCCGCCGAAGGACAACGGGCGGGTGCTCGTCGCCGAGCCGGGCGGCCAGTACAAGGAGGTCCTCGCCGACACGCTCGTGGGTCACCGGGTGGCGCGGGGCGCGGACGCCTTCCAGGCCTCGGCGGACGTCACGAAGCTGGTGCGGGAGAGCGGTTCGGGCCTGTACACGGTGGCCCAGGTCAACGTGGCGATGGGCAGGTCGGCCGCCGGCGCCTGGGGCGGATGGACGCTCGTGGCGGCGTACGAGAACCCGCGCGAGCCCCTCAGACACCTCACGCTCTGGGACGGGTTCGACACACCGGCCGCCACCGGCGTCGGGGCCACGGTCCGGGTGCCCTTCCCGAAGGGGGCCACGGGCCGCGTCGGTCTCGTCGCGTACGACGGCGACCGCGGCCACACGGGTGACTCGTTCACTCTTTCGACGGGCGGCCGACCGGGGGGACCCCTCACCGACACCGCCAACCCCCGTACGGACGTACTGAATTCGACCATCAGTGAGCCCGGACCTGCCCCTGCGCGGCGTGAGCCCTCGTACTCGAACACCCTCGGCTACGACTCGGATGTGTTCGATCTCGGCAAGGCGCTCGGGCCCGGTGGTGACCAGCTGGCCTTCCGGCTCGTTTCCCAGCGCGACGCGGCGTGGACCGGTGTGCTCTTCGCCGCCGTCGATGCCCGCAAGTGAGGCGCGTTCCTGCCCCTCTTGAGCACCACCCGTGAGCGAGGAAACCGCGCATGCACCAGTCAGGCACCGACCCCCGGCCACGGGTCCTGCACCTCACCCAGCCGGTGGACGGCGGGGTCGCCCGGGTGGTGACGGACCTGGCGCGGGCCCAGCTCGCGGCGGGCCTGCACGTCACGGTCGCCTGCCCCGACGGCCCGCTCACGCCGACGCTCCGCGCGCTCGGTGCCGACGTACGCCACTGGGAGGCGGCCCGCTCACCGGGTCCCGCGCTCCTTCGGGAGGTACGGCAGCTCTCCCACGTGGTCGGCCGGGTGCGGCCCGATCTGGTGCACGCGCACAGCGCGAAGGCCGGGCTCGCGGGCCGGCTCGCGGTGCGGGGACGGATCCCGACGGTGTTCCAGCCGCACGCCTGGTCCTTCGAGGCGGTCGGCGGACTCACCTCGGCGCTCGCGCTGCGGTGGGAGCGGGAGGGGGCGCGCTGGGCGCACCGGGTGGTGTGTGTGAGCGACGCGGAGCGCGCGACCGGCGTGCGCGCCGGGATCGCCGGCCGCTGGAGCGTGATCCCCAACGGCATCGAGCCCGAGCGCTTCCATCCCGCCGCCGTCGACACCGTTCGCGCGTCGCTGCTGCCCGATGTCGATCCGGCGGCCCCGCTCGTGATGTGCGTGGGGCGGCTGTGCCGGCAGAAGGGCCAGGACGTGCTGCTGCGTGCCTGGGAAGCCATCCTGGCGCGGGTGCCCGGGGCGCGGCTCGTGCTCGTCGGTGACGGGCCGGACGCCGCCGCCCTCAGGGACAGGTCGCCGCGGTCCGTGGTGTTCGCGGGTGCCGTCGCCGACAGCGTGCCCTGGTACCAGGCCGCCGATCTGGTCGTCCTGCCCTCGCGCTGGGAGGGCATGGCGCTGGCGCCGCTGGAGGCGATGGCGTGCGGGCGGCCGGTGGTGGTGACGGACGTCGACGGCGCCCGGGAGAGCCTGCCGCCGGGTCTCGCCCCGCGCTGCCTCGTACCGCCAGGCGATCCGGCCGCCCTCGCGCGCGCCGTCAGCGATCTGCTGCTCGACCCGCTCATGCGCGAGTCGATCGGCCACCAGGGGCGTCGGCACGTCCTGGCCACACACGACGTACGGCACACGGCCGGGGCGGTGGCGGACGTGTACCGCGAGCTCCTCGGCGGCGAGTTCGCAGGGCGCCTCGCGCCCACCGAGTACAGGGAGTCCATCCACTCGTGACCGCGGAAAGTACCGTCCCCTCGCCCGGCGGGCAGCCACGGAATCTGCGATTCTCGCCCGTCTCGCTCATGCCGCCACGCGGCACCACCACCGGCTTCCGGTTCCCGTTGCGCAGGCCTCCGGCCCGGCCCGCCTCGCCGGTGCCGCTGCTCGCGGCCGACACCTTCGCCGCCCTGATCGGCGCCTCCGCGATGGCCGAGGCACTGCGCCATCCGATGCTCGCGGCCCTGCTGGTCGCCGCGTCGATACTGCTGCGCCCTCAGCTGTCCGGGCCCGTGCCGGGAATCCTCGACGAACTGCCCACCGTCTGCGGCCGGATCGCGGTGGCGTGGCTCGCGGTCGCGGCGCTCGTCGCCGCCTACGACCCGGACCTGGCCCTCGGCGCCGGCACGCTCGCCGGCGGCTTCCTGATCCAGTCGGTGGTGGCCTGCGCGGGCCGCGGCACCGTGCACTGGCGCCGCCGCACGGCCCGGCTGGCCCGCCCGCGTGCCGCCCTTGTGGTCGGCCCGGCGGGCACCGCGCAGCGCGTGGCCGCCGCCGTGCTGCGGCATCCGCGCTGCGGGGTCCGGCCGGTGGGCGTGGTGGCCGACCAGCAGGACGGCACCGAGGGGCTGCCCGTACTGACGACGGGCGAGGAGGTCCAGCGCGCCCTCATCCAGAACGGCGTACGGGACGTCCTCGCCGTCCATCCCTCCGTACGGTCCGAACAGGGGCCGCTGCTGCGGGCGCTCGCGGAGTCGGGCTGCGCGGTGTGGGAGGTGGACGCGGACTCGCCGTCGTACGCGACGCGGCACCAGCTCGCCGGTTTCTCCTGCCGCCGGCTGGACATGGGCGGACGTCGGCGTGGCAGCGCCGGCAAGCGGGCGCTGGACGTGGCCGTGTCCGGGACCCTGCTCCTGCTGGTCAGTCCGCTGCTGGCGGTGTGCGCGGTGGTGCTGCGGCTGACCGACGGCCGGGGTGTGGTGTTCCGGCAGGAGCGCATCGGCAAGGACGGCAAGCCGTTCACGCTGCTGAAGTTCCGCACCCACCGCCCGGTCGACGAGCACGAGGCCGCGACCCGGTGGAGCGTGGCGAACGAGATCCGGATGTCGTGGTTCTGCCGCTTCCTGCGCACGACCTCTCTGGACGAGCTGCTCCAGCTGTGGAACGTCTTCTGGGGCGACATGAGCCTGGTCGGTCCGCGCCCCGAACGCCCTTACTTCGTCGGCAAGTTCAGCCAGACCTACCCCGGTTACGCGGCCCGGCACCGGATGCGGACCGGCATCACCGGTCTCGCCCAGATCAACGGGCTGCGCGGCGACACCTCCATCGAGGACCGGGCCCGCTTCGACAACGCCTACATCGACAACTGGTCGCTGTGGCAGGACATCTGCATCCTGCTGCGCACCGCGGCCTCGCTCGTGCGTCCGACGGGGAGCTGAGCCGCCATGACCCACGCGTTCGACGGGGAGCCGAGCCGCCCATGACCCACGCCCTGACCCTGCCCCGAGTCCGCGAACTGCCTCCGGTTCTGCCGGTGTTGGTGGTGATCGGCCTCCTCGCGCTGCCCATCGGCCCCGGCGGCGAGGGCGGCGCGGGCCCGGCCGACGCGGTCTCCGCGCTGGTGGTGCTGTACTGCGTGCTGCGGCTCGTACGGGAGCGGCGGCGCCCGCTGTCGGGTACGGCCGCCGTGCTGCTGGGGCTGCCGGTGATCGGGCTGGCCGTCGCCGCGGTGGGCGCGTCCTCGGCGGGCGCCGGGCTGACCGGCATGGGCCGCTATCTGCAGATCTTCGTGCTGGTCCCGGCGGCCGTGCTGCTGCTGATCCGCGGCCGGGGTGACTTCCGGCTGCTGGCCTGGGCGTTCGTGGGTCTCGCGCTGTGGCAGGGGGCGATCGGGGTCCACCAGTTCCTGACCGGGACCGGTGCCTCCTACCAGGGCGAGGAGATCCGGGCGGTCGGCACCTTCGGGGCGCAGGACGTGATGGGCATGGCGACCGTCGTGTCGTTCGGTCTGGTGTGCGCGGTGGGGCTGACGCTGGGGCGGACTCCGGTACGGCAGCGGGCAGTTGCCGCCGCCTGCGCTCTGGCGCTGCTGGTTCCGCTGGCGTTGTCCTTCAGCCGGGGCGCGTGGATCGCCACCGTGGTGACGATCGTCGTGCAGCTGGTGCTGGCCGGTCTCGGGCGGGCCCTGAAGGTGGGGGCGGTGGTGGCCGCCCTGGGCGTGGTGCTCGTCGGCGGCTTCGGGGTCGGTTCGGCGATGCTCCAGGAGCGGGTCGACAGCATCACGCAGGTCACCGACGCGCCCGACCAGTCCGTCACCGACCGGTACACGATGTGGGCGGCGGCCGTCGGGATGTGGCGCGAACACCCTTTGACCGGCGTGGGGTTGAAGGGCTTCCCGGAGCACCGGGACGCGCACGCCGCGCTGTCGCTGTCCGCGGGCAGCGACACGGAGGGCGCGGGCTCCGGGTTCCGCAAGCAGCCACTGCTGTCCCCGCACAACATGTACCTGCTGGTCCTCGCCGAACAGGGCCTGATCGGGCTGCTGGCGCTGGCGGGCGGCTGGCTGGCCCTGCTGGTGTGCGGTCTGCGCGGACTGGTCCGGGTCCGCCGGGCGGGCCCGGGTCTCGACTGCGCGCTGGTCGCCTGCGGGCTGCTGGTCTGGCAGTTGACGGACTTCGCGTACGCCGACATCGGCGGGCCCTCGACGGTGCTGACGGCGGTGTGCTTCGGGCTGGCGGCGTGGTGGGCGCTGGGCTCGGACGACACCGAGGAGCAGGCCGGGCCCGAGGCCCCGGTACGCGAGCCGGCCGAGAAGGCCGCGGCCCGATGAGGGTGACGCGGCCACGGGAGCCGCGGGCTTCGGGGCCGTCCGCGAGGGGCCGCACCACCTCGACCTACGGAACCGTCCAGGGCCCGGCCCTCGGAACCCCGCCCGGACGAGCCCACGCGACCGCCCGGGGAGGCGGTGCCATGGCTGCCCCCACCGTTCCCCCCGCCCGCTCCGCCGACACCGAACTCGCCCCCGTCTCGCGGGGGTTCCTCGCCAAGGCCACCCTGGTCACCGCGGTGCTCTCCATCGCCGGCGCCCTCCTCGGACTGCTCCGCGACCAGGCCCTGGCGCGGCTCTTCGGAGCCGGCAGCGAGACCGACGCGTTCCTCGTCGCGTGGACCGTGCCGGAGTTCGCGTCCACGCTGCTGATCGAGGACGGGCTGGCCTTCGCGCTGATCCCGGCGTTCAGTCTGGCGCTGGCGCGCCGGGCCCAGGGCGCTCCCGGCGACCCGGTCCGCTCGCTGGTCGCGACGACCCTGCCCCGCCTCTCGCTCGCCTTCGTCGCCGTGTCCGCGCTGATCGTCGGCACCGCCCCACAGCTCGTCGAGGCTCTCGCGCCCGGCCTGCCCGACCCCGCGCTCGCCGTCGACTGCACCCGTCTGACCGCGCTGTGCGTGCTGGGCTTCGGGCTCACCGGATACTTCAGCGCGGCCCTGCGCGCTCACCGCCGTTTCGTGGCACCGGCGGCGATCTACGTGGCGTACAACGCCGGCATCATCGCGGCGATGTACGTCCTCGGCGGGCACTGGGGCGTGCGGTCCGCGGCACTCGGGGTCGCGGTGGGCAGCGGACTGATGGCATTGATCCAACTGCCTTCCTTCGTACGGCAGTTGTGGCGCCGACGGACCGCCGTCCGGGTCGAGCCGGTCGAGAGCGCCGAGCGCGCGGTGACCGTGGCCCTCGTCGCCACCGTGCTGCTCTTCGCGCTGTGCCGTCAGTCCCAGGTCCTCATCGAGCGCTTCCTCGCCTCCACCCTCCCCGCCGGCGCCATCTCGCACCTGAACTACGCGCAGAAGGTCGCCCAGATCCCGATGACCCTCTCGCTGATGCTGTGCACGGTCACCTTCCCGGTGGTCGCCCGCGCCCTGGCCGACGGTGACGTCGAGCGGGCCCGCACCCGGGTCGAGCGGGACCTGGCGCTCGCGGTCTGCGTGGTGCTGCTCGGCGCGGCCACGGTGATCGCCTGCGCTCCGCAGATCGTCGAACTCCTCTTCCAGCGGGGCGCGTTCACCGCCCGGGACACCGCCGCCACCGCGGACGTCATGCGGGTGTACGCACTCGGGCTGCTCGGCCAGACCGTGACCGGCTGTCTGGTCCGCTCCTACTTCTCGGCGGGCCGCCCCACCTGGTACCCGGTCTCCGCGATGGCCGCCGGGATCGTCGTGACCTCATGGGTCGGCGCCTGGACGGTCGGCCCCTGGGGCGTCCTCGGGATCGCCGCCGCCAACGCCTCCGGCATCACCGTCACGGCCGCCCTGCTGCTCGCCGGGATGCGCCGACGCAGCGTCCCGATCCGTACCCGGCAGGTGCTCGCCGAGCTGAGCCGGCCGGTACGGGCGGCCGTGGTCGCGACCCTGGCGGGCGCCTTCGTCGCGAGCCGGGCCGACTCCGCCCTGACCGGCCTGCTCACCGGCGCGGCGACCGTCCTCGTCGTCTTCTCCCTCCTCGCCCGGGCTCTGGGCTCCCAGGGCTTCGAACCCGTAGTCCGGTCCGTCCGCTCCGTCACACGAAGGCTCACTCATGGCCGCACCCCCTGAATCCACCCCGTGGATCGCGATGTACCACTCGGTGGGCGACTGCTCCGACGATCCCTACCGCATCACCGTCACACCGGAGCGCCTCGACCGCCAGCTGTCCTGGCTGCGCCGCCGCGGCCTGCGGGGCGTCTCCGTGTCCGAGCTCCTCGCCGCACCCAGCCGCACCGGCCTGGTGGGGCTCACCTTCGACGACGGGTACGCCGACTTCGTCGACCACGCCCTGCCCGTCCTGACGCGCCACGACTGCGGCGCCACCCTCTTCGCGCTGCCCGGCAGGCTCGGCGGCGACAACGCCTGGGACCCGCTGGGCCCTCGCAAGCCGCTCCTCACCGCCGACGGCATCCGGAAGGCGGCCGCGGCCGGCATCGAGATCGGCTCGCACGGGCTGACCCACGTGGACCTGACGACGGCGGAGGACATCGCGCTGCACGGCGAAGTGGCCGACAGCAGAAAGCTGTTGGAGGAGCTGACCGACTCCCCCGTCACCGGCTTCTGCTACCCGTACGGCACCCTCGACCAGCGCGTCGTCGACGCCGTCCGGGCAGCCGGGTACGGCTACGCCTGCGCCATCGACCCCGGCGAGATCAACAGCCTCCTCGCCCTGCCCCGCGTCCACATCGGGCAGAACGACACCGCCGTACGCCTCTTCCTCAAGTACCGGCTGCACCGGCTGCGCCGCCGCCCCGTCGAGGGGATCTGAGGTGAAGGCCCTCCATGTCATCACCGGGCTGGGCGTGGGCGGTGCCGAGCAGCAACTGCGGCTGCTGGTCGGACACTTGCCGGTCGACTGCGAGGTCGTCACGCTGACCAACCCGGGCCCGGTCGCGGACGGCCTGATCGCCGACGGCGTGCGGGTGACACACCTCGGCATGGCCGGGAACCGGGACCTGGGCGCCCTGCCCCGCCTGGTCCGGCACATCCGGTCCGGCGGCTACGACCTGGTGCACACCCACCTCTACCGGGCCTGCGTCTACGGCCGTCTCGCCGCGCGGCTCGCGGGGGTCCGCGCGATCGTCGCCACCGAACACTCCCTGGGCGACTCGCAGATGGAGGGCCGCAGACTCACCAGAGGGGTGCGCGGTCTCTACCTCGCCAGTGAGCGCCTGGGCCGGTCCACGGTCGCCGTCTCCCCCACGGTCGCCGACCGGCTGCGTCGCTGGGGCGTGCCCGCACCCCGGATCGAGGTCGTCCCCAACGGCATCGACCTGGACCGCTTCCGCTTCGACCCGGCGCGCCGGCTGCACACCCGGCGGCTCCTGGGCCTGCCCGAGACGGCGTACGTCATCGGCGGCATCGGACGCCTCGCCCCCGGCAAGCGCTTCGACATCCTGATCCGCGCCCTCGCCGAACTCCCGGACATCTTCCGCCTGTTGCTGGTCGGCGGCGGCCCCGAGGAACACCTCCTGAGACGCACCGCGCACCAGGCGGGCGTGGCCGACCGGGTCCTGTTCACCGGCGAACGCCCCTACGTCCCCGACGGCTCCCCCGGTCCCGACCTGCCCTCGCTGACCTCGGCGATGGACCTGCTCGCCTCCCCGTCCCCCGAGGAGGCCTTCGGTCTCGCCGCCGTGGAGGCGCTGGCGGCCGGGCTGCCCGTGCTCTACGCCTCCTGCCCGGCGATCGAGGACCTGCCGCCGGAGACGACGGGCGCGGCCCGCCAAGTCGCCTGCGACGCCCGCACGTTCGCCCGTGCCGTCGCGGCCACCCGCGCACAGGACTCCGGCCCGCGCACCGCGCCCGACGCCGCCCACCACTACAGCATCACCCGCAGTGCGGCCCGGCTGATGAACGTCTACGCGGCCGCCATGGCCGCCCCTTCCGTGTCCCCGTCACCCCAGGGAGCAAGTTCCCCATGACCTCCACGACCTCCACCACCGAGCGCACCACCGGGCCTCGCCGCCCCACCGCCCTGGCCCGCGCCAAGGCCCTCCCGTCCTGGTCGCTGATCGCGGCCGGCGTCCTCGCCGGCGGACTGCTCGGAGGCGCCTACGGCCTCGCCGAACCGCCCGCGTACACGGCCACGGCATACGTGGTCGCCGTACCGACCGAGAAGTCCGACTCGGCGTCAGCCCTGGGCTTCGCGCAGGCCTACGGCCGGGTCGCCACGCAGGTCGCGGTGCTCGGCGACGCCCAGGTGTGGGCCGGGGTGTCGGTGAAGACGCTGCAGTCGGGCGTGCAGGCGGCGACCTCGCCGGACGCGCCGATGGTCGCCATCACGGCCACCGCCGCCCGCCCCGACGTCGCCGCCGACATGGCCAACGCGGTCTCGCGCGCGCTGACCCGGCACGCGAACGACACCAAGAACGCCACCAATGTCGAGCTCCAGCAGTTCGCCCGCGCCACCAAGCCCACCGAACCGTCCTCGGCCTCACCGGCGGTGACGGGTCTGGTCGGCGCGAGCGCGGGCGGGCTGCTCGGCGGCCTTGTGCTGCTGGCCCGGCCGCGTCGGTCCGGGTCCGGCCGGGACCAGGGCCGCCCGGCGTCGGTGCCCGCCCCGGCCGTGGCCGCCGAAGCCCACGGACAGCTGTGACGTACACGACCCAGCTCGTCACCGACGAGCAGGCCTTCACCGAACTGGGCCCCGAGTGGGCCGAGTTGTATCGCCGGTGCGAGGCCGCGACCCCGTTCCAGAGCCACGCCTGGCTGCACTCCTGGTGGTTGTCGTACGGCAGGCCCGGGCGGCTGCGCCTGGTGCTGGTCCGGCACGGGGGTGACCTGGTCGCCGTCGCGCCGCTGATGCGGGTGGGCCGCCCGGTGCCGTCCCTCGTGCCGCTGGGCGGGGCGATCTCCGACTACGGGGACGTCCTGCTGGACGACGAGCGGGGCGAGGAGGCGGTGGCCGCGCTCACCGAGGGCCTCGCCCGGGCCGCCCGCACCGCGCTGGTCGACTTCCGCGAGGTGCGCCCGGGCGGCGCGGCCGAGCGGATCTACGACCACTGGAGCGGTCCCCGGCGCCGGGTCGGCGACTCGGTGTGCCTGGAGCTGCCCGCCGTACCGATGGACGAGCTGGTCGCCCGGCTGCCGTCCACGAAGGCCCAGCAGCGGGTGCGCGCCAAACTGCGCAAGCTGACCTCGCTCGGGGTCGAGCGTCATGTCGTACGCCCGGACGAGGTGGACTCGGCGCTGCGGCGGCTCATCGAGCTGCACCGGCTCCAGTGGCAGGGCCGGAAGGTGACGTCGGAGCATCTGCGGCCGCGGTTCTGCGACCACCTGGTGCGGTCGGTCGGGCCGATGGTGCGTGCCGGGGACGCGGTGGTCACCGAGTTCCGGCTCGACGACGACGTGGTGGCCGTGGATCTGACACTGCTGTCGCGGCGACTGGCGGGCGGGTATCTGTACGGCGCGCATCCGCGGCTGCGGGAGCGGAAGGCGGACGTGGCGGTGATGCTGCTCGACGCGTGCACCGAACACACCCGTGAGGGCGGTCGCGGCACGCTGAGCCTGCTGCGCGGCAACGAGCCGTACAAGCAGCACTGGCGGCCCGAACCGGTGGTCAACCAGCGGCTGTTGCTGGCCCGGAACCACACGGCCCCGCTGCTGTCGGCGGTCGTCTGTGACGTGGCCGCGCGGCGGCGGGGCAAGGAACTGCTGCTGCGCTGGAAGGAGCGGAGGGAACATGCCGGTGGCGGCAGGTCCTGAGAGGGCCTGCCGCCACCGGCCGGTGCGGCTAACGGTTGCGCGAGAACCAGTCGAAGCGCAGGCACAGCTTCCCGCCGAGCCAGTACTCCACCCAGTCGCCCAGTTGCAGGGGCGAGCAGTTCGGCGGAGTCGTGGGCGTGGTGGGCGTGGTGGGCGGCTTCGTGGGTTCGACGGGCGGTGTCGTGGGTGTCGTAGGCGTGGTGGGTGTGGTGGGTGTGGTGGGTGTGGTGGGTGTGGTCGGTTCACCGGTGCGGCCGGAGAGCACCGACCGGTAGACCTCGGACGACTTGGGGTTGGCCGAGCACTGCCACACGCCGTGCGGGCAGTAGTCGGTCAGCGTGTTGTACAGCGGCTTGTGCTCGTCCATCCAGGCGAGCATGCGCTTCATGTACTCGGCGTTGTCACCGTTGCGGAAAAGGCCCCATTCGGGATACGAGATGGGCTTTCCGTGGGCCTTCGCGAAATCCACGTGCTCCTGAAGGCCGTAGGGCTCTTTGATCTGCTCGTCGAAAGTGAGTCCCGACGGCTGGTCGTAGGAATCCATGCCGACGATGTCGACGGTGTCGTCACCCGGGTAGCACTGGGTCCACGGAATGGCGTCCCGGCCGCGCGTCGGGGTGAAGTCGAACTTGAATTTCTGGCCCGGTACCGACCGCATGGTGGTGACGATCCTGTTCCAGTACTTCTTCCAGGCCACCGGGTCCGGACCGCAGCGATGGGTGTACGTGGTGCCGTTCATCTCCCAGCCGAGCACGATCACCGTGTCCGGAGCGTTCAGCTCGACCAGGCGCTCGGCGAGGGTGCGGTAGTGCGCGTCGAACTGGCCGGCCGCGCCCCGGCGCAGCAGGTAACGGACCCCGGCGTCGGAGACGTTGTCCTCGTTGCGCTCCAGCATGGGGACGTTGAGGACGAGCATCCGGTCGGCGCGCTCGGTGCGCCAATCCGCCCAGCTGTCGAGGAAACCCGGCCTGCCCTCGATGTTGCTCCAGCGGTCGCCGGGCAGATAGGTGTGGCCGACGCGCAGGTCGGCGTTGCCCAGCCAGCGGCTGAGCTCGGCCATGCGGGAGATGCCGCCGGCGCCGTAGTCGAGGTAGGCGCCGAAGGCGGGGACGTCCTTGGGCGTGACCGGTTCCACCGGCGTCACGTCCACCGGCGGGACGGGCTCCACCGGTGTGACGATGCCCGGTGCGGGCGTCGCCCCGACCGGGACGGTGGGGGCCTGCGGGGGTTCGGGGACGGGCGTGACCGCGGTCGGAGCGGGAGGATCGGCGACCCGCACCACCCCCGCGGCGAAACCCGGACCCGACGCCAGGGCGGCCGACGCGGCCACTGTCACCGCGATGAACGCCAGCCGTCCGGTACGAGTCCGTCGATGCTGTGAGTCCATTCCTGCTCCTTTCCTCACTCTCGCGCCTTTCAGATAACTGACACTCAGTCATATCAATATGACTTCCGCCACCTCGCTTACGGCTTTCGAGTGGCGCCATGGTCCGCACGAGTGAACCGACCCGAAGGAATAGCCCGTGTCGCTGTTCGACACCCGAGTCCCCGCCGTGCTGCTGCGGATCGACCGGAATCCCTTTCACCACGGCACGCTGGGTGCCGTGCGCTCGCTCGGCAGGGCGGGCGTGGACGTGCACGTGATCGCCGACTGCACGGGGAGCCCGGTCGGGGGCTCCCGCTTCGTACGGCAGCTGCATCCCCCGCCGCCCCCGGGCGCCTCGGCCTCTGACATCGCCGCCGTGCTGCGCCGGGTGGCCGCCCGGATCCCGCACCCCGCCGTGCTGATCCCCATGGACGACGCGAGCGCCGTCGCGGTGGGCGGGCTGCGCGAGGAGCTGGCCCCCTCCTATCTGTTGCCGCAACAGCCAGGGGCGCTGGCCGAGCGGGTGGCGGACAAGGCGGAACTGGCCGAGGTGTGCGCGGCGGTGGGGGTTCCGCACCCGGTGACGCTGGTCCCGGAGAGCGCCGAACAGGCGTCCGCGATGGCCTGGCGGCTGGGGCTGCCGGTGGTCGCCAAGTGGAGCCGGCCCTGGCTGCTGCCGACGGAGGGCGGGCTGCGCAGCACGGTGGTGGTGCAGTCCCCGCAGCAGGCCCGCGAGCTGTATCTGCGCTCGGCGGAGGCGGGCAGCCGGCTGCTGCTCCAGGAGTTCCTGCCGCCGGGCCCGGACGGCGACTGGTTCTTCCACGGGTACGCCGACCGCTCCGGCACGATGCGCGCGGGCGGCTCCGGCGTCAAGGAACAGTCCTGGCCGCGCGCTGCCGGCCTGACCGCGGTGGGCCACTGGCGGTCCAACCCGCGGGTGCGAGCGCTCGCCGAACGCCTCGTCGGTGCGCTGGGCTACCGCGGCATCCTCGACCTCGACTTCCGGCGCTGCGGCACCACGGGGGACTACCACCTGCTGGACTTCAACCCGCGGCCCGGCGCACAGTTCCGGCTCTTCGCCGACTCCGCGGGCCTCGACGTCGTACGCGCGCTGCACCTGGACCTGACCCATCGGACGCTGCCGGACGGGGTGCCGCTGCCGGGGCGGGCGTTCGTGGTGGAGAACTACGCGCCGCTGACCGCACTGCGCCCGGCACCCGCCGGACGCGAGTTCGCGTGGCACGCGGCGGACGACCGGTGGCCCGGCTGGGCGATGTGGACGCTGTGGGGCCGCCATGTGTCCCGGCGCCTGCTCGACCGGGCGCGCCGACTGTGCGCGCGGCGTGGGCGCGGGGACGCCGCGCACGTGGTCCGCCAGGCGGCCGCCCCCGTGTCGTCCCTCACCGACCTCACCGAACTGACCGGTCCGGCCAACCTCTCCGACCTGCCCGGCGACGAGAAAGCGAGCAGTTGCTGATGTACGACCTGCTGGTGGTGGGCGCGGGCCCGTACGGGCTGTCGATCGCGTCCCACGCGGCGGCCGCCGGACTGCGTCTGAAGGTGTTCGGCCGGCCCATGGCGTCCTGGCGCGACCACATGCCCCGCGGCATGTTCCTCAAGTCGGAACCATGGGCGTCCAACCTCTCCTCCCCACAAGGCCGTTGGACGCTGGAGCGGTACTGCGCGGGGCAGAGTGTCGCGGCCCGGCACGGAGAGCCGATCCCGGTGGAGATGTTCGCCGCGTACGGACTGTGGTTCGCCCGCAACGCCGTGCCCGAGGTGGACGAGCGCACGGTGACCCGGGTGGCGCCCTGCCCGGGCGGCTTCGAGACGGTCACCGAGGACGGCGAGGTCCTGCACGCCCGCACGGTCGCACTGGCCGTCGGGGTCATGCCGTTCGTCGAAGTCCCCGGTGTCCTCGGTGAGTTGGACCCGGCCCTGGTCTCGCACAGCAGCCACCACAGCGCGCTCGACCGCTTCCGCGGCGGGGACGTCACGGTGATCGGCGGCGGTCAGGCCGCCCTGGAGACGGCCGCACTCCTCGCCGAACAGGCCACGCACACAAGGGTGTTGGCCCGCGCGGACCGACTGTCCTGGAACGACGTACCGCCACCCTGGGAGCGCCCCTGGTGGCGGTCGGTCCGCTCCCCGCACAGCGGTCTCGGCTGCGGCTGGCGCAACTGGTTCTACGCCGAGCGCCCCAACCTCTTCCACCGTCTCCCCGAGACGACCCGGGCCCGGATCGCGGGCACCGCGCTGGGGCCCGCGGGTGCCTGGTGGGTGCGTGACCGGGTGGAGGGGAGCGTCGAGGTGCTGCTCGGCCGGGAGGTCGCGGCGGCCCGCGCGGTGGCGGGGGGCGTACGGCTGGACGTGCGGGACCGGGCCGGTGCGGTGCGCGCCCTGGAGACCGGACACGTCATCGCGGCAACGGGGTTCACCGCGACCCGCGAGCGGCTGGGGCTGCTGTCGGAGGAACTGCGCGTGGGCCTGGCCGCGGTGGCCGACGGGGCGCCGCAGATCGGGCGGGACTTCGAGTCGTCGTACCCCGGGCTCTTCATGGCCGGACTGGTGACGGCGTCGGGCTACGGCCCGGCGATGCGCTTCGTGCACGGGGCGACATACACGGCCGGGGCGCTGGTGCGGGGAGTGCGAAGGAGACTGCGTCAGGAGGCACCGGCCGCCGGGGCGGTCCGGGTGCCGGAGAGCCGGGACGGGCAGAGCGCGGTGGGCGCGGTACGCCGCTGAGGGCGCGCGGAGCGGGCTCGGGGGGGGGGGGGGGGGGGGGGGGGGGGGGCAGGGGGGGGGGGGGGAGGGGGGGGGGGGGGGGGCGGTGGGGCCGCCCCCCCCCCCCCCCCGGCGCGGTCCTACCGACGGGACGCGGCTCTGCCTCGTCGGTACAGGACGGCCCCGGCCACGATCATCGCGGCGCTGACACCCGAGGCGCCCAGCAGGGCCTCACCACTGCTGCCGGTGTGGGGCAGCTGCGGCGGTGTCGTGGGCGGGGTGGTCGGCGGCGTCGTGGGCGGGCCCGTCGGAGGCCAGGTCGGGGGACCCGTGGGCGGCGAGGTCGGGGGACCCGTCGGAGGCGAGGTGGGCGGCCCCGTCGGAGGCCAGCTCGGCGGACCCGTGGGCGGCGAAGTCGGCGGCTTCGTCGGCGGAGTCGTGACGGGCGGCGACGTGGGAGGCCCGGTCGGCGGCGTCGTCGGAGGCGTGGTCGTCGGCGGCGTGGTCGTCGGCGGCCCCGTGGGCGGCGAGGTCGGCGGACCCGTCGGAGGCGAGGTGGGCGGCCCCGTCGGAGGCCAGCTCGGCGGACCCGTGGGCGGCGAAGTCGGCGGCTTCGTCGGCGGAGTCGTGACG
>NZ_JBVIHJ010000009.1:300758-320922 GCF_055570355.1 Streptomyces sp. NPDC031225
CGGGCGGCGACGTGGGAGGCCCGGTCGGCGGCTTCGTCGGCGGCTTCGTCGGAGGGGTCGTCTCCTCGCCGCAGTCATCGCCATGGCCGCCGTAACCGGCGTCGGAGTCGCAGTCCTCGCCGCCGTAGCCTTGATCGTCGCCGTAGCCGTGACCGTGGGAGCCGTGGCGGCCGTGGGATCCGCTCTTGTGCGGGACCGGGCCGTTCGCGCAGGAGTTGCCGAACGCCGGGTCGAGCGCGGCGATCACGTCCACGGAGTCGCCGCAGGCGTTGACCGGCACCTCCAGCGGCGCCTGCACGGTGTTGCCGGACAGCGCGCCCGGCGAGTCCTTGGCTGCCCCACCCGCATGCGAGCCGGCGATCGCGGGGCTGCCGCACAGGGACAGAATGCTCGTCGCGGCTGCGGCCGCGACCATTCCCTTACTCAGGGTCTGGCGCAATCTCGTTGTCTTCCTGCTTGAAGAAGTGGGAAAAGCCGGCCCCGAACGATTGGAAGACGTCCGGAGCCGGCCATGCACAGCCGGGCGGCTGTTGCGTTACGTCGTCAGTCGTTGACGCAGGTGTTGCCGAACGCCGGGTTCAGCAGGGCGATGACGTTCACGGTGTTGCCGCACACGTTGACGGGCACGTGCACCGGAACCTGAACGACGTTGCCCGAGAGGACACCCGGGGAACCGATGGCGGCACCCTCGGCGCCGGCGTCGGCGAAGGCCGGGGCGGCCATGCCGAGGGCCATGATCGCGCCCGCGACGACAGCAGCGGTCTTCTTCATGAGATTTCCCTTCTCTGCGGTCATGCCTCTATGACGGTCGAAACCGAGCGAGCACAGTCGGAACGGCTCGCACCATGACCTGCAGGCTGTAGAACGAGGGATAGACAGCGGAAGAAACTGCGGAACGTGTGTTGCCGGGTAATTCACTCGAACGCCGTGGATGAAACGCGTCATACGAGTATTCACAAAGGAGATTGACGGTGTATCAGCAAAAAAAATCGCCCGGGCGTTCACCCGGGCGATTTCGTGGCGGCTGATCAGCTGCCGTTGGCACCGTTTCCGGACAGGGCCGAGATGTCGTCCAGGATGTGCGAGGCCGGCTCGTCACCCTTGGCCTGGGTGGAGTTCTCGGCGCACTGCTGGTTCTGCGGGGCCGACAGGACCGGCACGTCCTGGGCCACCCCGACGGCGGCGATGAGACCGACGATGGCCTGGAGGTTCGCCTTCGCGGGCAGGCCCACGCAGAGCTTGTTGACCGAGCTCTGGACCAGCGTGGCCTGCGGGCTCAGGTCACCCTTGGTCATCTGGTTGCCGAACGCGCTGTGAGCACCGTTGCCGCTGGCCGACGTGGTGCCGCTGTCGTTGCCGATGGCAAGCGCCTGCGGAGCCGCTGCCGCCGTGGCACCGATGACGGACGCGGCGATCGCCGCCGAGGCCATTGCCTTCTTCAGCATTTCGCTTTCCTTTCCTGGGCACGGACGCACCGTCCTGCTTCCGCATCAACCGGTGACGGCCCGATTGGTTTCGACCCGTCACCCGAACGGACCGCACGCGACGGCGAGTCGACAAAAGTCGCCTGTGGGCCATCGGAGTGAATGGCAGCAACCAAGCGGCCCCGCGGGAGTTGACCAGAGCGCTCCGGTGGACGGGGTTTCTCCAGAAAGGGACTACTCACGTGATCAAGAAGGTTTTGGCTTCGGCCGCTGTCGCCGCGGCCGTCGTCGGTGCCGCCTCCCCCGCCATGGCCATCGGCAACGACAGCGGCACCACGTCGGCCAGCGGAAACGGTGCTTCGCAGTCGTTCGGCAACTCCGCCACCTACGGCAACATGAGCCCGCAGATGGCCCTCGTCCAGGGCTCGCTCAACAAGCCCTGCATCGGCCTGCCCGCTAAGGCGAACCTGCAGGGCCTCGTCGGCCTCGCCGCCGTCGGTGTCCTCCAGGACGTGCCGATCCTGTCGGCCCCGCAGAACCAGCAGTGTGTCGAGAACTCCACCCAGGCCAAGGGCGACGAGCCGCTGTCGCACATCCTGGACGACATCTCGGCCCTGTCCGGCAACGGCGCCGCCGGCAGCTGAGCTGTGCGCACCATGGGCCGATGAGCCCTGGGGCTGGTTTCTGAGCCCCCGTCAGCGGGCCGCCGTATCAATGGCGGCCCGCTGGCTTATTTTGCGTCGCGTGACGATGAAGAGAACCCTTTCCTCGGTCGTCCTGGCGACCGCCGCCCTGCTGCTGTCGGGCGCCCCCCTTCCCGGCCGGGCCGCCCCCGCTCCGCACGGCACGAACATCCTGCTGATGGGCACGGACGGCCGGGACACCATCTCCGCCGCCGAGAAGCGCGAGTTCCACGCCGGCGGTTTCGCCTGTGACTGCACGGACGTCCTGATGGTGGTTCATGTGTCGGCCCGCCGGGACCGCGTGAGCGTGGTCGCCCTGCCACGGGACTCCTACGCCGACATCCCGCCCCACCGCGACGACGCCACCGGCGAGAAGCGCCCGGCGCGCCCCTCGAAGATCAACGGCGCGTACGCCGAGGGCGGGCCCCTGCTCACCGTCGCCACCGTGGAGTCGATGACCGGGTTGGACTTCGACCACTATCTCCAGGTGGACTTCCGGCGTTTCATCGACGCAGTGAACGAGGTCCACGGTGTCGAGGTGTGCACCGCGCGCCGCCTCAGGGACCCCGCGACCAGGCTCGATCTGAAGCCGGGCACACACCGGCTCGGCGGCGGGCAGGCGTTGCAGTACGTCCGCTCCCGGAAGGTGGACCGGGCGGCCGACCTCGGGCGGATCCAGCGTCAGCAGCGGTTCCTGGTGCAGGCGCTGCGCGGGCTCCAGGCCGAGCGCCTGCTGACCGACCCGGTGGCGACGGCCGGTGTGGTGCGCACACTGCTCGGGTCCGCGCGCGTCGAGCAGGGCTTCGGCGCCGGGGATCTGATGGAACTGGCGGCCGCGCTGCACAAGGTGCCGGCGAGGAACACCGAGTTCGCGACGGTGCCGATCGCCGGATTCAACCCGACCCGGCCGGACATCGGTTCGACGCTGGCCTGGGACCGGGGGAAGGCGGACGCGATGTTCAGGAAGCTGCGCGAGGACCGGCCGTTGCTCAAGGCGAGCGAGCATCCCAAGCCGTACGACCCGCCGCGTATGACGCGTTCCGTCACCGTGCGCGGGAGCGCTTACGCCTGTGACTGAGGGGCGCCCATGGGGCCTGTGCGTGCGCTGGGCCAATCGGGGCAAAGAGCGCAACCCCGACGGGGGTTCGCGCGTTGACGATCATGCAGCTCCTCCCCGGAGTCCGCATTTCGAAAGGGAATGAACATGAAGAAGCTGTGGGCAACCGCCGCTGTCGCCGCCTCCGTCGCCGGTATCGCCGGAGCGGCCGCTCCCCAGGCGCTTGCCATCGGTAACGACCACGGCACCACGTCCGCCAGTGGCAACGGTGCCTCGCAGGAGTTCGGCAACTCGGCCACCTTCGGCGACATGAGCCCGCAGCTCTCGCTGGTCCAGGGATCGCTGAACAAGCCCTGTGTCGGTCTGCCGGCCAAGCTGAACCTGCAGGGCCTCGTCGGCGTCGCCGCCGTCGGTGTGCTCCAGGACGTTCCGGTCCTGTCGGCCCCGCAGAACCAGCAGTGTGTCGAGAACTCCACCCAGGCCAAGGGCGACGAGCCGCTGTCGCACATCCTGGACGACATCTCGGCCCTGTCCGGCAACGGCGCCGTCGGCAGCTGAGCCTCGGGTCCTTCGTGACGGCGGGTCACCGGTCTTCCGGTGGCCCGCCGTTTCGCGTGCCCTGCGGCCGCCGGAGCGCCTCACGTGCGGTAGACGGCCTCGATCTCCTCCGCGTACGTCGCCGTCACCGTGTGCCGCTTGACCTTCAGGGACGGCGTGAGCATGCCGTTGTCCTCGGTGAACTCCCCCTCGACCAGCCGGAAGGCGCGGATCGACTCGGCGCGGGAGACGGCCGCGTTGGCGTGGTCGACGGCCTGCTGGATGTCCGCGCGCAGCCGTTCGTCCCGGACGAGCTCGGCGTGCGGGGTGTCGGCGGGCAGTCCCCGGACCGACAGCCAGTGGGCCATCGCCTCGGGGTCGAGGGTGATCAGGGCGGCGACGAAGGGGCGGTTGTCGCCGACGACGAGGCACTGGCCGACGGGTGCCCGGCTGCGCAGCCGGTCCTCCAGGACGGCCGGGGAGACGTTCTTGCCGCCCGAGGTGACGAGGAGGTCCTTCTTGCGGCCGGTGATGGTGAGATAGCCGTCCTCGTCGAGCGCGCCGAGGTCGCCGGTGGCGAACCAGTCGTCCTTGAGGACGGCGTCGGTGGCCTCCGGGTTGTTCCAGTAGGAGCCGAAGACGACCCCGCCCTTGATGAGGATCTCGCCGTCGTCGGCGATGCGGATCGCGGTGCCCGGGATGGGCTGCCCGACCGTGCCGGGGCGGGGGCCCAGGGGCGGGACGACGGTGGCGGCGGCGCTGGTCTCGGTGAGGCCGTAGCCCTCGTAGATGATGATCCCGGCCGCGGAGAAGAACAGGTTGAGGTCGCGGTCCAGGGGTGAGCCGCCGCTGACGGCGTAGCGCATGCGGCCGCCGAGTTCGGCGCGGATCCGGCGGTAGACCAGCAGGTCGTAAAGGGCCCAGGCGGCGTAGAGGCCGGGGCGTGGGCCGTTGCCGGTCCCCAGGAACTTGTTCAGGTACGCCTCGCCGAAGCGGACGCCGACGCGGTGGGCGCGGTCGAAGGAGGCGGCGCGGCCCATCTTCTCGGCGGTGGCGCGGCCGGTGGCGTGGATCTTCTCGAAGAGGTACGGGACGCCGACGACGAAGGTCGGGCGGAACTCCTTGAGCGCGGGGCGCAGTTCGTCGGGCTTGATGCTGGGGAAGTGGCCGGTCTCGATGCGGGCCATCAGACAGGCGATCTGCAGGGTGCGGCCCATGATGTGGGCGAGCGGGAGGAAGAGGAGGGTCGAGGCGACCTGGTCGGTGACCGCCTCGAAGACGGGGTGGAGCAGTTCGACGGTGTTGGCGGCCTCGGCGTGCAGGTTGGCGTGGGTGAGGACGCAGCCCTTGGGCCGGCCGGTGGTGCCGGAGGTGTAGCAGATCGTGGCGATGGTGTCGGGGGTCAGGGCGGCTCGGCGCTTGCTGACCTCCTCGTCGGGGAGGTCGTGGCCGAGGGCGATGAGGCCGGCGAGTTCTCCGTCGTCCAGCCGCCAGGAGTGGGGCGACTCCTCGTGGCCGGCCGTACCTGCGGCGACGGTGTCCGCGTTCTCGGCGCTCTCCACGATGATGTGCCGGGCGCCGGAGTCGCGGACGATCCATTCCACCTGCTCGGCGGAGGAGGTGGCGTAGACGGGGACGGTCTGGCCGCCGGCCGCCCAGATCGCGAAGTCCAGGACCGTCCATTCGTAGCGGGTGCGGGACATCACGGCGACACGGCCGCCCGGTTCGACACCAGCGGCGATCAACCCCTTGGCCACGGCGGTGACTTCGCGGGCGAACTCCTGGGCGGTGACCGGGCGCCAGCCGTTCTCCTCCTGGCGGCGCAGGATGACGGTGTCGGGGGCCTCGGCCGCGTTGGTGAACGGGAGGTCGGCGATGCTTCCGGTGGTCGGGGGCAGGGCGAGCGGCGGTGTCCGGGCCTCCCGTACGGTTCCGGAGTCGTCCTTGACGACCTCGACGCCGGAGCGACCGGCCAGGTCGGTGCGCTGTTTCGCCCGCTTCAGATCCTTGCGCACGCCCATGCCGGCTCCCCGATCCGCTCTGACTGGGTGGTCAACTTACTCGCAAGTAGGAAAAGGTCAATGGGGCCCGCCGCTACTCCGCGAGGTGCCGGGCCTCCCGGATGGTGTCGGCGAGTTGGCGTACCGCCCTGTCCTCGGTGGTGTCGGCCAAGCGGTCCGCGCGGTCGGCCAGTGCACTCAGGGAGGGGCGGCCGGGGAGCCGACTCCCGCTGTCCCGGAGGGCGTCGGCGAAGTAGGCGGCGACCGCGTCCACCTGGAAGCGGGGGCTCGCGTCCCACAAGGAGCCGTCCAGGGTGTCCAGTTGTCCGGACTCCTCGTGCGGGGCGCGGGTCTTGGGGTCCTGCCAGCGAACGGTCGCGGTGGCGAGGTGGCCGTCGGCGCCGGGTCGGGTGCGGACCGCGTAGAGAGCGGTGACGGTGTGGCCGGGGCCGACCTCGCCGCCGTCCACACGGTCGTCGCGGAAGTCGTCGTCGGCGACGCGGCGGTCGTCGTAGCCGATGAGGCGGAAGGAGGCGACGTTCTCGGGGTCGAAGGCGACCTGGGCCTTGGCGTCGCGGGCCGTGAGGTCGATGTTCTGCGGGAGTTGCTCGCAGAAGACCTTCTCGGCGTCGTCTGCGCCGGAGACGTAGACGGTGTGGCCGTCGCCCTTATCCGCGAGGCGTTCCATCAGGGCGTCGCCGTAGTCGCTGCCGACGCCGACGCCGAAGAGGGTGATGCCGTGTTCGCGGCGGGCGGTGTCGATGCGGTCGAGGATGGAGTCGGGGCTGGTGTCGCCGTCGTTGGCGAGGGCGTCGGAGATGAGGACCACGCGGTTGGTGGCACCCTTGCGCAGGCCTTTGACGGCCGTCCGGTAGCCGGTCTCGACGCCCGCGGCGAGGTTGGTGGAGTACGTCGGTTCCAGACCGTCGATCGCCTTGTGGATCCGGCCGCGGTGGCCGTCCAGGCGGGTCATCGGCAGGACGGTCTCGGCCTGGTCGCTGAAGGTGACGATCGCGACCGAGTCGTCGTCGTGCAGGCGCTCCGTCATCGTGTCGAGGGACTGCTGGGCGAGGTCGAGGCGGCCGGGTTCGGCCATGGAGCCGGAGATGTCGATGACGAAGGTGAGGGCGGCGGGCCGGCGGTCGTCCGGGGCGGCCGGTGCGCCCCTCGTGGCCAGGCCCACGCGGACCAGCGACCAGTCGTCCCGGTCGGTGCGGGCGCCGTCGACGGTGACCGTGAAGCCGTTGCCGTCGGGGCGGTCGTAGTCCTGGCGGAAGCTGTTGACGAATTCCTCGGGCCGGATGGTCGAGGGGTCGGGGCGGCGGCCCTCGGCGAGGGTGCGGCGGGCGTAGCCGTAAGAGGCGGTGTCGACGTCGAGGGCGAAGGTGGAGAGGTAGTCGGGGGACGGGGTGGTGTAGTCGCCGCGGGACTCGTCGGAGTCCGCTTCGCCCTGGGGCTGGTTCGGGGCCGGGAAGCCCGGGTTGTACGAGCCGCCCCTCGCCCCGTCCGCGCTGCTCTTGCCGCCGTCGCCGCTCCCGCTGCAGCCGGTGAGCAGCAGGCCGCCCGCCAGTGTGAGGGCGAGCATCACCTGTCGTGTCCACTGTCGTTCCATCGTCCGTACCCCCTGGGCCTGTTGACGTCGGCTTCTGCGACTGTGACGGCACCGGGGGGCGGAACGTGCGTGACGGAGCGTTGCGGATGGGTCTCGAAGGGGGCACGGCGGGGGCCCGTCGAGACCGGTGGGTGATCCTCCGTTGACCTAGGAGACGACGTCCTTGCGGGCGAAACCCCGGAAGGCCAGGGCGAACAGCACCAGGGCGAGCGTTACCGAAAGGGAGGTGCCCTGGATCATGTCGGACCACTGCAACTTCGGCTGTACGGCGTCCAGCCACGCGTACTGCCAGTGCGAGGGGAGGAAGTCGCGCCAGTCGCCGAGGGCCGTCACCTGGTCGAGCACGTTGCCGACGATGGTCAGGCCGACCGCGCCGCCGACCGCGCCGAGCGGTGCGTCCGTCCGGGTGGAGAGCCAGAACGCCAGGGCGGCGGTGACGAGTTGGGAGACGAAGATGTACGCCACCGTGATCAGCAGGCGTTGGGCCGCGACGCCCGCCTCCAGTGAGCCGCCGGTGGGGAGTTGCAGCGGGCCCCAGCCGTACGCCACCGTGCCGGCCGCGAGGGCGACCAGCGGGAGCAGGAGCATCGCGGCGAGGCTGAGGGTGAGGCCGACGACGAGCTTCGACCAGAGGAGGCGGGCCCTCGGCACGGGGGCCGCGAGCAGGTAGCGCAGGGAGGACCAGCTGGCCTCCGAAGCGACCGTGTCCCCGCAGAACAGCGCCACGGGGACGATCAGCAGGAAGCCCGCGGACGCGAAGAGGTTCACCGCGGCGAAGTTCGGCCCGGACAGGGTGGCCGTGTCCATCAGGTTGACCCCGCTGTTGCCCGAGCCCGGTCCGCCGCCCAGCTGGAAGGCGATCAGCAGGACGAAGGGCAGGGCGGCCAGGATGCCGAACATGACGATGGTGCGGCGGCGCTTCAACTGCCGTACCAGCTCGACCCGGACGGGCAGGGTGCGGCCCGCGCGGTAGCCGTCGGCGACCTCCGCGCGCACGGTCGAGGTGCTGCTCATGCGGAGTCTCCGATCAGGGTGAGGAAGGCGTCTTCGAGGCGGCGGTGCGGCCCCACCGAGGTCACGGGGACCTCCAGGCGGACGAGTTCGGCGACGAGCCGCTGTGCGCTGCCGTCCGCGTCGAGCCGTACGAGCAGGCCGTCGTCGGTGGTGATCGCCGACTCCACGCCCGGCAGGGCCGCCACCTTCTCGGCCACGGGCTCCTCCACCGGTTCGGCCGTGCCGACCAGGAGGGTGTCGCCGGAGCCGACGATCTCGGCGACCGGGCCCGCCTGGACGAGCTGTCCGTGGTCCATCACCACAAGGTGGGTGCAGGACTGCTCGACCTCCGAGAGGAGGTGGCTGGAGACGATGACCGTGCGGCCGGCCGCCGCGTAGCGGATCATCACCTCGCGCATCTCGCGGATCTGCGGCGGGTCGAGGCCGTTGGTCGGCTCGTCGAGGATGAGCAGGTCCGGCATGCCGAGCATGGCCTGGGCGATGGCCAGGCGCTGGCGCATGCCCTGCGAGTAGGTGCGGACCGCGCGGGCCAGGGCGTCACCGAGACCGGCGATCTCCAGCGCCTCGTCCATGTGCGCGTCTTCGGGCGGGCGGCCGGTGGCCTGCCAGTACAGCTCCAGGTTCTCGCGGCCCGACAGGTGCGGGAGGAAACCCGCGCCCTCGACGAACGCGCCGACACGGGAGAGCACGGGGGCGCCCGGTGCGATCGCGTGACCGAAGACGCGGACCTCGCCGCCGTCCGGCTTGATGAGGCCCATCAGCATGCGCAGGGTGGTCGTCTTGCCCGCGCCGTTCGGGCCGAGCAGGCCGAGGACCTGGCCCCTCTCGACGCGGAAGGAGAGGTCGCGGACCGCGTAACGGTCGGCGGACTTGGCGTACCGCTTGCTCAAGTCGGTGATCTGGAGGGGGACTTCGGCCAGCTCCGGGTCGGGGGCGGCGGGGGCCGTCGTACGGCGGCGGCCCGTGGCCACCAGCACGAGGGCGAGCACCGCGCCGGCCAGCGGCAGCCACCACACCCAGGCGGGCAGGGGGGCCTGGGTGTTCTTCTCGCTGAGGGCGGTGGGAACGTGGAGGTCGCCCTTCAGGGAGACGGTGTACGTCGCCGGGGCCGCCGGGGAGGCGTAGCCGAGGTCCGTGGAGGCGAGGACCAGCTTGAGGCGGTGACCGTCGTCGATCTCGTGGTCGATCGCCGGGAGGGTGATGGTGACGTCCTTGCCGGCCTTCGCGCCCTCGACCCTGATGGGCTCGACGAGCTGGGAGGGCAGCGTCTGCCGGCCGTTCGCGCCCACGTCGTAGACCTTGGCGAAGAGGACGGCGTCGTCGCTCGTCGACTTCACGTGGACAGTCACGGTGGGTGAGCCGGTGATCTGGAGGTCGTCCCTGACCGGGGCCGACTCGAACGCGGCGAACTGGCCGGGGAAGTCGAGGGAGACGCCGACGCCGAGGGAGGAGAGCTGGGAGAGGCCTGCGCCGCCGCCGATGCCGGGGAGGGCCGAGATGGCGGGCGGGCTGGCGCCGGCCGGGTTGGTGAAGTCCTGTTGTTCGCGGCGGCCGGTCAGGGCGATCTTGCGGTCGTCGCTCTCCAGGCCCGGGTAGGTGTCGGCGGTGACGCCGGTGAGGCGGGGTTCGCCGTCGCCGGTGCCGGTGCCGAGGGTGCGGGTGACGCGGAAGGCGGGGCCGGTGTCGGCGCCCTTGTCGTCCTGCAGATAGCGGTCGAACCAGTTCGCCACGCGGGACTGGACGCGGCTCGTCTCCATGTCGCCGCCGTCATGTCCGCCCGCGATCCAGTCGACGTCGACGGGGGCGCCGTTCGCGCGGATCGCCTTCGCGGCGGCGTCGGCCTGGTTCAGGGGGAAGAGGGAGTCCGTCTGGCCCTGGACCAGGAGCGTGGGGACCTTGATGTCCTTGCCTACGGCCGACGGGGAGCGCTCCTCCAGCATCTTCTCGGCCTGGGCGTCCGGGGTGCCGGACTCGGCGACGCGCTCGTACATCGCGCAGATCTGCGGCTCGAACTTGGCGCAGCCGCCCGCGCTGTTGACGAAGATGCCGGCCCAGAGCTTCTTGAACACGCCGTTCGGGAACAGGGCGTCCGAGAGGTTCCAGTACGTGATCTCGGGGGCGATGGCATCCACGCGGTGGTCGTATCCGGCAGCGAGGAGGGAGATCGCGCCGCCGTAGCTCGCGCCGGTGACGCCGACTCGGGGGTCGCCGGGCTTGTCGAGCTGGACCTGGGGTTGCTTCGCCAGCCAGTCGATCAGTTTGCTGACGTCGGCGACCTCGGCCTTGGGGTCGTTCAGGCCGACCTTGCCGGTCGACTTGCCGAAGCCGCGGGCGGACCAGGTGAGGACCGCGTAGCCGTCCCTGGCCAGATCCTGGGCCTGTTGGCGTACGTCGTCCTTGCTGCCGCCGAAGCCGTGGCCTATGAGGACCGCGGGGCGCTTCTCGGCGCCGGGCGTCGTGAAGTACGAGGTGTCGATCTGCACACCGTCGATGGACATGAGCTGGTCCGCGCGGTGCACCGCAGGGGGGTCGTCGGAGGCGGCTGCTGTCCATGTCCCGGCGGCTGCGGCGAGGACGACGGCGGAGGCCGTGGCGGCGATCCACCGCTTCGGCCTCCGGGGGCGTCGAAGATCCATGCTTCAACGGTACGGGGTGAAACTGTCGGGGACTTGTCTACCGAGGGTTGAACTCGTCGCCATCCTGGGGGTGGAGGGGGGTCCGTGGCGTACAGCGGGTGCGGTATGGCTACGAGCTCGGTCTCGTCCGTACAGATGCCGGGTGCGGGTGGTTCGTGGTTGCTCGCGCAGTTCCCCGCGCCCCTGAAAAGCAGGGGCTGCGCCCCGCTTTTATCGGCCCGCAGGGCCGTGTCTTTCAGGGGCGCGGGGAACTGCGCGACAAGCCACAACGCACCCGCGCCCGCCGACGCACCCGGACCCCCGAGCTCGCGCGCGGGGATCCTGTGCGGCTCAGCGGAGCGCCTAGTGGTTGCGCGGGAAGCCCAGGTCGACGCCCGTGGGGCCGTCGGCCGGGTCGGGCCAGCGGGTGGTGACGACCTTGCCGCGGGTGTAGAAGTGCGTGCCGTCGTTGCCGTAGATGTGGTGGTCGCCGAAGAGCGAGTCCTTCCAGCCACCGAAGGAGTGGTAGCCGACGGGGACCGGGATCGGGACGTTCACGCCGACCATGCCGGCCTCGACCTCCAGCTGGAAGCGACGGGCGGCGCCGCCGTCCCGGGTGAAGATCGCGGTGCCGTTGCCGAAGGGCGAGGCGTTGATCAGCGCGATGCCGTCGTCGTAGGTGTCGACGCGCAGCACGGTCAGGACCGGGCCGAAGATCTCGTCCTGGTACGCCTTGGCGGTGGTCGGGACCTTGTCGAGGAGCGAGATGCCGATCCAGTGGCCGTCCTCGAAGCCCTCGACCGTGTAGCCGGAGCCGTCCAGGACGACCTCGCAGCCCTCGGCCGCCGCGCCGGTGACGTAGGACGCCACCTTGTCGCGGTGGACCTTGGTGATGAGCGGACCCATCTCGGAGGCCGGGTCGTTGCCGGGGCCGATCTTGATCTTCTCGGCGCGCTCGCGGATCTTGTCGACCAACTCGTCGCCGATGGAGCCGACCGCGACGACGGCGGAGATCGCCATGCAGCGCTCGCCCGCCGAGCCGTAGGCGGCGGAGACGGCCGCGTCGGCGGCGGCGTCCAGGTCGGCGTCCGGGAGGACCAGCATGTGGTTCTTGGCGCCGCCCAGGGCCTGGACGCGCTTGCCGTTCGCGGAGGCGGTGGTGTGGATGTAGCGGGCGATCGGGGTCGAGCCGACGAAGGAGACGGCCTTGACGTCCGGGTGCTCCAGGAGGCGGTCGACGGCCACCTTGTCGCCGTGGACGATGTTGAAGACGCCGTCGGGCAGACCGGCCTCGGCGAGCAGTTCGGCGATCTTGAGGGAGGCCGACGGGTCCTTCTCGGACGGCTTGAGGACGAAGGTGTTGCCGGTCGCGATGGCGATCGGGAACATCCACATCGGGACCATCGCCGGGAAGTTGAACGGCGTGATGCCCGCGACGACACCGAGCGGCTGGCGGATCGAGGCGACGTCGACGCGGCTGGCGACCTCGGTCGACAGCTCGCCCTTCAGCTGCACGGTGATCCCGCACGCCAGGTCGACGATCTCCAGGCCGCGCGCGACCTCGCCGAGCGCGTCGGAGTGCACCTTGCCGTGCTCGGCGGTGATCAGCTCGGCGATCGCGTCCCGGTTCGCCTCCAGGAGCGCCCGGAAGCGGAACAGGATGGTGGTCCGCTTGGCGAGCGAGGAGGTACCCCAGGTCTGGAACGCGTCCTTGGCGGCGGCGACCGCGGCGTCGACCTCGTCGACCGACGCGAACGCGACCTTCGTGGTGACCGCGCCGGTGGCCGGGTCGGTGACCGGCCCGTAGTTGCCCGACGCGCCTTCGACGGTCTTGCCGCCGATCCAGTGGTTGACGATCTTCGTCATGACCGAGTACTCCTTTTCACAGATGGCGGCGTCGGGTTGAGACGTGCCGTTCGTACAGCTCTCGGGCCTTCACCGCGGACGGTCGGGTCGCGGTCTCGGCCACAGGTACATCCCACCAGGCCTGCGCCGGAGGCGGCCCCGACACTGTGTCGGCCGTTTCGGTCTCGACGTAGACACATGTGGGAGTGTCGGCGGCCCGCGCCTCTTCGAGTGCGGCGCGCAGGTCTCGCACGGTCTTCGCGCGCAGCACGCGCATACCGAGGCTGGCCACGTTGGCGGCCAGGTCCACGGGCAGCGGGGCCCCCGTGTAGGTGCCGTCCTCGGACTGGTAGCGGTACGCGGTGCCGAACCGCTCGCCGCCGACCGACTCGGACAGGCCGCCGATGGAGGCGTAGCCGTGGTTCTGGATCAGGAGGAGCTTGATCGCGATGCCCTCCTGTACGGCCGTGACGATCTCCGTCGGCATCATCAGGTAGGTGCCGTCGCCGACCAGCGCCCAGACGTTGCGGTCGGGAGCGGCCATCTTCACACCGATCGCGGCCGGGATCTCGTAGCCCATGCAGGAGTAGCCGTACTCCAGGTGGTACTGGTCCCTCGACCGGGCGCGCCACAGCTTGTGCAGGTCTCCGGGGAGGGAGCCGGCCGCGTTGATGATGATGTCCGACTCGTCGGCCAGGGCGTCCAGGGCGCCGAGGACCTGTGGCTGGGTCGGCCTGATGTCGGGCTCTTCGGCCTCGTAGCAGGCGTCGACGCGCTGCTCCCAGCGCTCCTTGTCGAGCGTGTACTCGTCGACGTACGTGTCGCTGACGCGGTGGGCGTGCGTCCGCAGTGCGCCGGTGAGATCCGTCAGGGCGCTGCGGGCGTCCGCGACCAGCGGCAGGCCGGCGAGCTTGTGGCCGTCGTAGGGCGCGATGTTGAGGTTGAGGAAGCGGACGCCGTCGGCGGCGAACAGCGTGCCGGAGGCCGTCGTGAAGTCGGTCCATCGGGTGCCGACGCCGATCACCAGGTCGGCCTGGCGGGCCAGTTCGTCGGCGGTGGCGGTGCCGGTGTGGCCGACGGCGCCGACGTCCTGGGGATGGTCGTGGCGCAGGGAGCCCTTGCCGGCCTGGGTGGAGGCGACCGGGATGCCGGTGCTCGAAGCGAACTCGGCGAGGGCCTCTTCGGCGCGGCTGTGGTGGACTCCGCCGCCGGCGACGATCAGGGGGCGCTGGGCCGACCTGATCACCCTTACCGCTTCGGCGAGTTCGGCGGGATCGGCACCCGGGCGTCGTACGGCCCAGGTGCGCTCGGCGAAGAACTCCTCGGGCCAGTCGTACGCCTCGGCCTGCACGTCCTGCGGGAGGGCGAGGGTGACGGCGCCGGTCTCGACGGGGTCGGTGAGGACCCGCATGGCCTGCAGGGCCGCCGGGATCAGGGCCTCCGGCCGCATGACGCGGTCGAAGTACCTGGACACCGGGCGCAGGCTGTCGTTGACGCTGATGTCGCCCGCGTACGGCACTTCGAGTTGCTGGAGGACCGGGTCGGCGGCGCGGGTGGCGAAGATGTCACCGGGCAGGAGCAGGACCGGGAGGTGGTTGACGGTCGCGAGGGCGGCGCCCGTCACGAGGTTGGTGGCGCCGGGGCCGATGGAGGTCGTCACGGCGTGTGCGGAGAGGCGGTTCGACTGACGTGCGTAGCCCACGGCCGCGTGCACCATGGACTGCTCGTTGCGGCCCTGGTGGAACGGCATGTCGTCGGCGTACTCGACGAGCGCCTGGCCGAGGCCCGCGACGTTCCCGTGGCCGAAGATGCCCCAGGTCGCGGCGATCGAACGCTGCCGTATGCCGTCGCGTTCGGTGTATTGGGCGGCGAGGAAGCGGACCAGCGCTTGCGCGACGGTCAGGCGGATCGTCATCGGTACCCCTCGGTGTGGTCCGGGTGGAAGCAGATCCGCCACTCCCGCGTCTCGCCCGGCCCCGCCATGACGTTCAGGTAGTACATGTCGTGACCGGGCTGGGCGACGGACGGCCCGTGCCATCCGTCGGGGACGAGGACGGCGTCGCCGGAGCGGACCTCGGCGAGGACGTCGGATCCGCCCTCCCGGGAGGGAGATACGCGCTGATAGCCGAAACCGTTCGGGCCGTCGATCTCGAAGTAGTAGATCTCCTCCAACTCGGCTTCCACGCCGGGCCGGTTCTCGTCGTGCTTGTGCGGCGGGTACGAGGACCAGTTGCCGCCGGGGGTGATCACCTCGACGGCGATGAGCTTGTCGCAGTCGAAGGCGTCGGCGGAGGCGAAGTTGCGCACGTGCCGCAACTGCGTGCCGCTGCCGCGGTCTTCGACGGGGACCTCCGGCGCGGGGCCGTAGCGGGCGGGGAGTCGTCGCTCGCACTTCGCTCCTGCCAGGGCGAAGCGGCCTCCCGCGCCGGAGGCGATCGATGCCTGGGCGTCCCGGGGCACGTACGCGAAGTCCGAGACTCCGGCGAACACGCTTTCCCGGCCCAGGAGTTGGAACTTGTTTCCGTCTGCTTCCACCGTGCAGCCGCCTTCCAGCGGAAGCACGATCCACTCGCTGTCACCGGTGGTGAAGGTGTGCGTGCCACCGGGTGCCAGCTCGACGATGCGCAGGCTGCTGTGGGTCCAGCCGGCCCGCTTGGGGTCGATGTCCACGGCGTACTGGGCGTTTGCGGAGCCGCCCTTGGGGACGTACAGCTCGTTCTGTGTCATGCGGCGGCCCTCACAGCAGTCCTACGGCGGTGTCCACGGCGGCGGCCACGTCGCCGTCCGCCGGGTACAGCAGCGAACGGCCGACCACCAGACCGCGCACGGTGGGGAGTTGGAGGGCGCCGCGCCACTTCTCGTACGCGCCGTCCTGGTCGTCGCCGACCTCGCCGCCCAGCAGGACCGCGGGCAGCGTGGAGGTCGCCATGACGTCGGCCATGTCGTCGGGGTTGTCGGTGACGGGCACCTTGAGCCAGGTGTAGGCCGAACTCCCGCCGAGTCCCGACGCGATGGCGATGGACCTGGTGACGGCCTCGGCGGAGAGGTCGTTCCTGACCTTGCCCTCGGTGGTGCGGCCGCTGATGAACGGCTCGACGAAGACAGGGAGCCGGCGGGCGGCCATGTCGTCGATCGCGCGGGCCGTGGACTCCAGCGTGGTGAGGGAGCCCGGGTCGTCGTAGTCGATCCGCAGGAGCAGCTTGCCGGCGTCGAAGCCGAGGCGCTCGATGTCCTCGGGGCGGTGGCCGGTGAAGCGGTCGTCGAGCTCGAAGCTCGCACCCTGGAGACCGCCGCGGTTCATCGAGCCCATGACGACCTTGCCGTCGAGGGCGCCGAGGAGGACCAGGTCGTCCAGGATGTCGGCGGTGGCGAGGACGCCGTCGACGCCGGGGCGGGAGAGCGCCAGGCAGAGGCGTTCGAGCAGGTCGACGCGGTTGGCCATGGCGAACTTGTCGGCGCCGACCCCGAGGGCCCCGCGGGCCGGGTGGTCTGCGGCGACGATCATCAGGCGGCCGCTCGCGCCCAGGAGCGGCCTGCGGGTACGGCGGGCCGCCGCCTCGGCGACGGCCTCGGGGTGTTCGGCGCGCAGGCGGACGAGTTCCGCGATGTCGACGGTCACTTGACGGCTCCTGCGGCGATCGCGGCTTCGATCTCGTCGGTCGTCGGCATCGCCGAACTGCATTCCAGGCGGGAGGCGACGATGGCCCCGGCCGCGTTGGCGTGGCGCATGATCTTCTCCAGGTCCCAGCCTTCGAGCAGGCCGTGACACAGGGAGCCGCCGAAGGCGTCGCCGGCGCCGAGACCGTTGAGGACGTTCACGGGCAGCGGCGGGACCTCCGCGGACTCGCCCTTGCTGTTGACGGCGAGGACACCCTTGGGGCCCTGCTTGACGACGGCCAGCTCGACCCCGGCGTCCAGCAGGGCGCGGGCGGCGGCATGCGGCTCGCGCACTCCGGTCGCGACCTCGACCTCGTCGAGGTTGCCGACGGCGACGGTGGTGTGGCGCAGGGCCTCTTCGTAGAAGGGGCGGGCCGCGGCCGGATCGTTCCAGAACATCGGGCGCCAGTCCAGGTCGAAGACCGTGGTGCCGGCCTTCGCGCGGTGGGCGAGGGCCGCGAGCGTCGCCGTACGGCTGGGCTCCTCGCTCAGGCCGGTGCCGGTGACCCAGAAGATGCTCGCCTCGCGCAGGGCGTCGAGGTCGAGCTCGTGGGCGTCGATCTCCAGGTCGGGGGCCTTGGGCTGCCGGTAGAAGTACAGCGGGAAGTCGTCCGGCGGGAAGACCTCGCAGAAGGTGACCGGGGTCGGCAGGCCGGGGACCGGGGTGACCCAGCGGTCGTCCACGCCGAAGCCCTGGAGGGCCTCGTGCAGATAGGTGCCGAAGGGGTCGTCACCGGTGCGGGAGATCACCGCGGTCCGCCGTCCCAGGCGTGCCGCGGCGACCGCGACGTTCGTCGCCGATCCTCCGAGGAACTTGCCGAAGGACGTCACCTGCGGCAGCGGGACACCGGTCTGGAGTGGATACAGGTCCACACCGATCCGCCCCATGGTGATCAGGTCGTACGCCATCGGCTTCCCTTCGTACCTGCGTCGGCTCTCCCGGCGTTTGTAGTCCCGGACGGCGAGCCCTGTCAATGTTTTGTCCAGACATTCTGACGAGAGCTTGACAGCGCTTGCTGTCCGAACCGAAGCTGACCGGCATGACGTCGTTGTCGCCTCAGCCCTCACTGTCCCGCATCCGGATCGGGTCGGCTCCCGACTCGTGGGGTGTGTGGTTCCCCGACGACCCCCAGCAGGTCCCCTGGCAGCGCTTCCTCGACGAGGTCGCGGATTCCGGTTACGAGTGGATCGAGCTGGGGCCGTACGGGTATCTGCCGACCGATCCCGCGGTCCTCACCGAAGAGGTGAACCGCCGGGGCCTGAAGGTGTCCGCGGGCACCGTCTTCACCGGCCTCCACCACGGCGAGGCCGTGTGGGAGAAGACCTGGGCCCATGTCGCCGACAACGCGGTGCTCGCGCAGGCGATGGGGGCGAAGCACCTGGTCGTGATCCCGTCGTTCTGGCGGGACGACAAGACCGGTGAGGTCCTGGAATCGGACACCCTGACGCCCGAGCAGTGGCGGAACCTGTCCTCGCTGACCGAGCGGCTCGGACAGCGGGTGCGGGAGGAGTACGGGCTCCAGATCGTCGTCCACCCGCATGCCGACACCCACATCGACAGCGAGGAGAACGTCGTCCGGTTCCTGGACGCCACGGACTCCTCCCTCGTGTCACTGTGCCTGGACACCGGGCACTACGCGTACTGCGGCGGCGACAGCGTCAAGCTGATCGAGACGTACGGGTCGCGGATCGGGTATCTGCACCTCAAGCAGGTGGACCCGGAGATCCTCGCGGACGTGCGCGCCAAGGGGACGCCGTTCGGGCCCGCTGTGGCGCAGGGTGTGATGTGTGAGCCGCCCTCGGGCGTGCCGGCACTCGGTCCCGTCCTGGAGGCGGCCCAGAAGCTGGACGTGGATCTGTTCGCGATCGTCGAGCAGGACATGTACCCGTGCGAGCCGGACAAGCCGCTGCCTATTGCCCAGCGGACTCGGGCGTTCCTGAGGTCCTGCGGAGCGTAGTTCTTCGGCTGCGGGCCGGTGGGGGCTTGTCGCGCCCACGCGGCGGAGCGGCATATCGAAACAGCCCCGCGCCCCTAAAGGGTGTTGCTCCGGCCCGTCGGCTGAAAAGCTGGCGCGATGGTGTTGGTCCGTACCGGGCGTGGGCCCGGTGGGTTCTGGGAGTTCGCCCTTGGCTCGCCGCACCCCCGGCTGCGGCCCGGGGTGCTCAGCTATCGCGGGATCCGGCTTGCCATGGACCGGCCCCGGCGGCGTCTGGAGACGCCGGTCGGGGCCGCGACCCTGCTGCTCGGGTTCGAGCAGCCCGTACGGATCACCCGGGCCGGGCAGCCCCCCGAGACCCTCGTCTCCGTGTTCTGCGGGCCCACGACCACACCCGCCGTCGGCGAGCACGGCGGACGCCTGGCCGGTGTCGAGGTGATGCTGGCTCCGTGGGCCGCCTTCACGCTCTTCGGCACCCCTCTGCACGAACTCGCCAATCGGACCGTCGACCCCGACGCACTCCCCCATGCCCTGGACCGACGGGTCGGTGAACTCGCCGGTGCGCTGGCCGCGTTGCCGTCCTGGGAGGAACGGTTCCGGCTGCTCGACGACGTGTTCGCGCGCTGGTGGGACACCGGCACCCCCTGTTCGCCCGGCGTGGTGCGGGCGTGGGAGGAGCTAGTGCGGACGGGCGGCGCCATGCCGGTGCGGCAGCTCGCCGCGGAGGTGGGCTGGAGCGTGCGGCACCTGGAGAACCGGTTCCGGGAGCAGATCGGGCTGGGGCCCAAGGCGGCGGCGAGAGTTCTGCGGTTGCAGCGGGCCCGGCGGCTGCTCGCCGCGGGACGCGGGCAGGCGGAGACCGCGGCGGCCTGCGGGTTCTACGACCAGGCGCACCTGAGCGGTGAGTTCAGGGCGATGACCGGGTGCACGCCGCGCGAGTTCACGACGGCCCGGCGGCTGCCGTTCGCCGCCGCGCCGCCCGGCGACCGGATGAGCGGGGAGGCGACGAGCCTGGTCCTGGCCTCCGGCACGCCCTCCGAGGCGTCGAAACCCGGTGCGGATTTCTCCAAGACCAGCGGGCTCGCCTGACTGCACGCTGTGCGCGTCCGGCCGGTTGCCCCGGGAAGCGACCCGGGGAGCGGGGGAACCGGCGGGCCGAGGGGGAACCGGCGGGCCGGGCCCGGCGCAGCGGGTTCGGCCCGCCCTGGGCGGGGTCGCCGGAGACCGGGGACGGGCCCGATGTCAACGCGCCGCGCCCTCACGCCCGCGTGCGCCATTGCGTCACCTCTGTCACAAACACCACCTCCGTGTCACACATGTCGCGTGTACGCGGGTTGCGCGTCACACCCGGTACACAGGCCCTGACCGAAGGTCACCAGGTGTCGTTCACGAGGGCACAGGCTTTGTGATCGCCAGCGCAGCACCCGGTACCCCCGACGACCGTTCCCGGCCGCCGCCGCGGTGCGCGCGAGGAGGTGCACCATGACCGACCGAAGGCTCTGGTCGTACAAGGAGATCGCGGCGCACATCCGTGTGCAGCCGGACACCGTGCGGTCGTACCGCAAGCACGGGCTGCTGCCGCCGCCCGACCACGTCGAGGGCGGCAAGCCCTTCTGGTACGCGGACACCGTGCGCACCTGGGTCGCGTCCAGGCCGGGCAACCGGGGGCGCAGAGAGGACTGACGGCCGGGCCCGGGGGGGGGGGGGGGGGGGGGGGGGGGGGGGGGGGGGGGGGGGGGGGGGGGGGGGGGGGGGGGGGGGGGGGGGGGGGGGGGGGGGGGGG